>NZ_DLNW01000006.1:0-234 GCF_002478435.1 Pseudomonas sp. UBA7500
TCTTCTGGGACCGCGAAGGCCAATCGGACGACAAGACCACCTGCTGGATGCGCGTGGCCTCCAACTGGGCCAGCCAGAGCAGCTTTGGCGCCATCTCGCTGCCGCGTATCGGCATGGAGGTGCTGATCACCTTTCTGGAAGGCGACCCCGACCAGCCGCTGATCACCGGTTGCCTGTACCACGGCGCCAACCTGCCGCCGTACCGGTTGCCGGACTTCAAGACCCTGGCCACGG
>NZ_DLNW01000006.1:464-245367 GCF_002478435.1 Pseudomonas sp. UBA7500
CGCGCGAGGTGCAGGCGCAGGAGTCGGGCGATCAGGATGAGGTGGCCAAGGCCCTGCATGCGCAGCACCAGGGCATCGTCGGCAGCGGCCCGACCAACCAGAGCGCCAACGAATTTCCCGAGTTCAGCGAACCGCACCTGGTGCTGGCCAGCCCGGCGGGCATTGCCCTGACCACCCCGCGCTCGACGCATGTCGCGACCGGTGAACACCTGGCGTTGAGCAGCACCGGGCATACGAGTCTCTCGATCGGCAAGCGCCTCTTGGCCAGTGCCAGCCAGGGCATGCGGCTGTTCGTGCAGAACATGGGCTGGCGGTTGGTGGCGGCGTCGGGCGACATCGATATCAAAGCACTGAAAGACAACATCAACCTGCTGGCCAAGCTCGACATCACCGCCAATGCCGACCGCATCACCCTCACCGCCAAGACCGAACTGGTGGTGCAGGGCGGCGGCAGTGCCACCACCTACAACGCCAGTGGCATCACCCACGTGACCACCGGGCCGTACACCGCGCACGCGGCGAACTTCGCCCATGTGGGGCCCAAGAGCCTGGCCGGCACCTTCCCCGAGCCGCCGAAACCGGGCAAGGGCGATCTGGAGTTGCTGTACCAGTACGCCAACAGCAAAGGCGTGAAAACCGGCGACTACAACGTGACCGACGCACTGGGCAAATCGATCAAGGGTACGCTCGACGCCGACGGCTTCAACCTCGCCAGCGGTGCCGCCCTCGGCCCGCTGTGGGCCGACTTCGGCCTGGACCCGGCTGACACCTGGGCCGAGGCCAGCCACTTTGGCGCCAGCACGTGGCCGCTCAGCCCCTCACTCGACGATATCGCACCCGGCCAGCAATCAGTGGTCGGCGAGGTGCTGGGCGCGGCCAGGGATGGCCTGGAGAACGGCAAGGCACTGGTGCAGCAAGGCATGGACAAGGGCAAAGGACTGGTACAGGACGTTATGGCACAAGGAAAGACAATGGCCCAGGGCCTCATGGGCCCCGGTGGCTCTGCAGTGATGGACGATGGCAAGGCGCTTGCGGGCAGCGGGCTGCAACTGGCCAGAAGTGGCCAGGCGGCCTTGCAGCAGGCACAGCAGGTGGGCGCTGCACTCAAGGGCGAGCCTGCCGCGATGGCCGGCCTGGCCAGTAGCGTGGTGCCCGGCGCAGCGGCGTCGCTGGAAGCGGCAAGGGCGCTCAAGACCTTGCCCGGTCTGGCCCAGCCGACCTTGCCGAGCAGCCCGGCCAAGGCTCTGGCCAGCCGCGAGGTGCTGGCATGAGCGAGTCCGCCAAACCCCGCGAACCCCAGGTCGCGGTCGCCCCGCTCAACACCATCGACGCCAAGGACGTGGGCCGCGGCGCCGCCGAATTCGACGCCTGGCTGCAATCGATCAGCGGTGGCACCGTCACCCTGGAGCGCATCAAGTCCGTGGCCGGCGCCTTGCCGGTGGTGGGCAACATCATGGCCCTGGTGGATGCACTGGGGGACGTGGTCACCCTGGTCAAGAGCAAGCAGCGCGAGGTGCTGGACTGGGTCAGCCTGGGCATCAACCTGATCGGCGTACTGCCGGCACCGCCGACCATGGCGGCCGCGCGCATGAGCCTGCGCCCGACGTTGTTCCTGGTGCGCCAGGAACTGCGCAACAGCGCCAAGATGCTGCTGGGCGATTCGCTGATCCAGGTGCTGATAGGGCACCTGAACGCCACCATCGCCGGCACCATCGACGACTTCGTCACCCAGGCCAAGCCTAGGCTGGCCGAGATTCTTGACGCGGCGGGTGCGAAGGGCACCCAGATGCTCGGCGAAATCGCCGACGGCCTGGACGCCGTGGCCACCGGCCAGCTCGATGCCAGGAGCGACCGCACGGCGATGAGCCAGCAGTTGTCTGCGGCTGGCGACCAGCTCACGCACAGCCCCAGGGCGGCGATCAGGAATATCTTCGGTGCGATGCACAGTGCCTGCAAGGCTGCGGGCAAGGGGGTGGTGAACAGCGCCGTGAGCAAGCTGGTGTCGGATGACATCAAGGCTCAGGTACTGGCCCAGACCGGGCAGTTGCGCAAGCTGGGGCCGGAGTTGGCGCGCCAGTTGAACAGGCTGGCGGACCCGTCGCTGGCGATGAGCATCGGTTCGATGCTCAATGTGCTGGACGGCGCCGTGAAGGGCTTTCGCAAGCGCAACAAGAACGGGCAGTCGGGCGTGAGCAAGCCGGGCACCGTGACCCAGGTGGAACGGGAGAAACCCAAGGGGGAGCTGGGGGCGACGGCCAGGCAGCATGAGGCCGTGGCTTCGACCAGCCCGCTTCCAGATACCTGCCCGATCCCGCGCCCAGCGCCCAAGGCGCACTCAGGCAACCACATCAGCTTTGCCCTGGGTTCGGAATTCATCATCCATACCGACTTCAGCCTGCCGGGTGCATTTCCCATCGAGTGGCAGCGTATCTACCACTCGCGCCTGGCCGAGTACGACCAAGGCAACCTGGGCGCTCGCTGGGTCACGCCGTTCACCACCTGCATCGATGTGGTCGGCACGGGTCTGCTGTTTCACGACTACGATGGCCGTAGCCATGCGTTCGACCTGCCCAAGGTCGAGAAGGCGCAGTACAACGCTATCGAAGACCTGCTGCTGGTTCGCAGTCGTGAAGACGAACTGGTGATCTGCCGCGGCTTCGTGCGCAAGGAACACTATCTGCGCGTGGGCGAGCGCTACTACCTGCAGAAGATCCTGTTGCAGAACGATGCCGGCTGCATGCTGCATTACGAGCATCGGCACGAGGGCCGGCCGGTACTGTCCGACATCATCACCTTTCAAGGGGACATGAGTGACGTGCTGCGTCACCTAGGCACCTTGATCGATGACCATGGCCGTATCACCGGCCTTTGGGAAATGCGTGACGGCCAACCGCTACGCCAACTGTGTGCCTATCACTACGATGCCCATGGCGACCTGGTCGCCGCGCAGGATGAACACGCAGGCACCTGGCACTACCACTACCAAAATCACCTGGTGACCCGTTACACCGACCGTACCGGCCGGGGCATGAACCTGGAGTGGAAGGGCAGTGCGTTCGATGCCAAGGCCATCCGCGAATGGGCCGATGACGGCAGCTACGAGTTGCACCTGGAGTGGGACAGCAACATTCGCCTCACCTACGTCACCGACGCCCATGGCCAGGAGACCTGGTACTACTACGACATCCTTGGACATCTGTACCGTGTGCGTTACCCCGACGAGCGCTCGGAGTGGATCTTTCGCGACGAGCGCAAGCACATCGTTCGGCATGTCCACGTCGATGGCAGCGAAGACCGTTACGACTACGACGAGCAAGGCAGCGTGGTGCGGCATATCCGTGCCGACCACAGCCAGGTTCACTTTGCCTACGACGACCGCCGTCGCCCGATCAGGATCCGCGACGCCGAGGCCGGTGTGTGGGAACGCCAGTACGACCTCAAGGGCAACCTCAGCGAAACCGTCGACCCGCTGGGCAACAAGACCGAGTTCGCCTACACACCCTCCGGTCTGGTCAAGGCGATCAAGGACGCCAACGGCAACGAAAAGGCGCTGGTGTACAACGACGCCGGGCAACTGGTCGAGTACACCGACTGCTCGGGCAAGACCAGCAAATGGGCCTATGACGATATCGGACAGTTGGTGCAGTTCACCGATGCCGCCGGCAACAAGACCCAGTACACGTACAAGGCCGGCCAGCTCGCCCTGGTCATCCATCCGGACAAGACCGAAGAGCGCTTCGAGCGCGATGCCGAGAGTCGCCTGCTGGCCCACGTCGATGCCCTCGACCGCTGCACCACCTGGACCTACACCGTCGCCGGGTTGCTCGCCGAGCGGGTCGACGCGGCCGAAAACACCCTGCGTTACCGCTGGGACAAACTGGGCCGCCTCACGGGCCTGGAAAACGAAAACGAAAGCCACGCCAGTTTCCGCTACGACCCGGTCGGCCGTCTGCTGGAAGAGAGCGGCTTCGACGGCCTCACCACGCGCTACCAGTACGACACGAACACTGGGCGCCTGACCTCCACCCACGTCGGGCAACGCCGCCTCGACGTCACCTTCGATCCCGTCGGCCGTCTCATTTCCCGCGTGGCCAGCCAGGGTGACCAGCGCGAGGAAGAAACCTTTGCCTACGACGGCAACGGCAGGCTGATCCAGGCCATCAACGCCGCGAGCAAACTGCAGTGGTTCCATGACGAGGCCGGCAACCTTACCCGCGAGCACCAGCACTACCTGGCCACCGGCACCCCGATGGTCGCGGTGTGGCAGCACGAGTACGACGCCCTCAACCTGCGTACCTCCACCACTCGTCCGGACGGGCACAAGGTCAGCTGGCTGACCTACGGTAGCGGTCATCTGTTGGGCATGACGGTCGATCAGCATGAACTGCTGGCCTACGAGCGCGATGACCTGCACCGCGAGGTTGTGCGGCATCAGGGCAACAGGTTGAGCCAGACTCAGGCGTGGGACCCGGCGGGGCGCTTGCAGGAACAGCTGTTGGGCAGCCAGGACGGCAAATCGACCCTGCTCAAGCGTGAGTATCAGTACGACGCGGTAGGCCAGCTGACCGACATCCACGACACCCGTCGTGGTCATCTGGCCTACCAGTACGATCCGATTGGCCGCCTGTTGCAGGCCACCAGCCGGCTGGGGGTGGAGACCTTCGCCTTCGACCCGGCCGGCAACCTGCTGGATGACAAGCACCACGAACCGACCCGTCCGCTGGAGCGTGCGCCCAGGCGCAACCGGTTGATGGACAACCTGCTGCGCGAATATGCGGGCACGCACTACACCTATGACGAGCGGGGCAACCTGAGCCATCGGTTGCACAACGGTGTGCAGGCCCGGTTCACCTGGGACCTGTTTGACCGCTTGCAGGCTTACAGCGACGACAAGCTCAAGGTCGAGTACAGCTATGACGCCCTTGGGCGACGCTTGCACAAGCACTCGACGGCGCATTACTGGAACAAACCTGAAGCCGGTACTGGCTGGAACCAGCTGGAGCGAGCCAAGCGCCAGCGCGAGCTGAACTGCGGCTTCACCCTGTTCGGCTGGGACGGCGACACCCTCGCCTGGGAAAGCTCGCCTGCGCAGGATGAAGGTGACACCGGGCGCACGGTGCACTACTTGTACGAACCCGGCAGCTTTGTGCCGGTGGCGCAGGCTCTGCGCAAGGCCCCGATACGGTTGTACAAGGAGCCGGACTGGAGCAACCGCCCCTACGACATCGATCAGGACCCGCTCTGGCAGCAAGCGGCCTCGCCACAACCCTTTGATGCGATTGCCTGGTACCAGTGTGACCACCTGGGCACGCCGATGGAGCTGACCGACCACAACGGCGACGTGGCGTGGTCGGCGCAGTACAAGGCGTGGGGTGAGGTGAAACAAGAACGTTCGGCCTGGGCGAAACAGGTGGGGTTGAACAACCCGATCCGCTTCCAGGGCCAGTATCACGACCATGAGACGGGCCTGCACTACAACCGGTATCGGTACTATGATCCGGCGGTTGGGCGGTTTGTTGGGCAGGATCCGATCAGTTACTTTGGTGGGTTGAACCTGTTCATATATGCGCCGAATCCGATTGACTGGATAGATCCATTTGGGCTGGCTAAACGGGGACCTAAGACCAATGGTGAAGGGCCGCATAACCAAGTCATTCATGCTTGGGGGCGAGAGGTTCAAGCATCAGGGGGTACCGTTCTAGCTGGAGGTGGCGTTGAAAAAGAGAATTTAATTAAAACTCCTGGAGGTAATAAAGAGGGACGCCGGCCGGACATTATCTATAGAGATGCTGATGGAAAAGTTGTCTATGGGAATGTAGGGAAAGTCAAAGCTGATGGGAGCACACCAGTCCCGCGCGAGCAAAAAGCTATGGAAGACTTACGTACCAAAACTTTAGGTGTCGATAGACCATCTGATGTTCAATTTCGACCTTATAATAAAAATTGTCCGTCGAGGTGAGTCATGGAAAAAACAGTTTTTATGGATTTTCAAGAGTACATTGGAGTGGTTAATGAATTGAGGGATGAAACTGGGTTTGGAGTGTATATCTCATACCGAATGAATGAACCATTTCTACTTGTAAAAGATAGGGGCTTTGTAAGGCTCGATTCATTTGAGATCTTTCCTCAGATGAAAATAATAATGGGCTCAGATCGCGACTTCTCCTTCAAGGGTAAAGCCCAGATTGAAGTTGACAGGAAGGATAAAGTTGGTTTTGTTCGTGCTTGCTATGGGGGGGAAGACGAATATGCTATTGGAGCAACAATTTTTAGTGGTGATAAATCTGAGTCTGAAAAAGTTATTGATCGTGTACTGACAAGAATTTTGAAGAAAATAGCACGCAAAGGTGTTAAGGACTCAGGGGGGAATGTTAGTTATGTTACCGATCGATATTACTGGACCGAAGGAGCGTTTGTTTCAGGGAAGAACTGGCATTTGTTCCTTGGACGGGGAGTGGATAGGCCGAAAAACTCTTGTCCTGGATACTTTCCGAAGTAGCAAGTTTTTGGGGTTACTTGATTTTATGGTCGCGTAGGCTTGCTTTTTAAGATTGGTTCCTCTCTATCCGTCCGGGAATCTCAGCCGCCAACTGCACAGGAGTGCGCAGGTAGGTCACTTAGTACCCATTTGGCTGTTTAAAAAGATGCGGCGACGGCAACCACAAGGCCGAGTTCATCTATAACGCCCTCGGGCGACGGTTGCACAAGCACTCGACGGCGCATTACTGGAACAAACCTGAAGCCGGTACTGGCTGGAACCAGCTGGAGCGAGCCAAGCGCCAGCGCGAGCTGAACTGCGGCTTCACCCTGTTCGGCTGGGACGGCGACACCCTCGCCTGGGAAAGCTCGCCTGCGCAGGATGAAGGTGACACCGGGCGCACGGTGCACTACTTGTACGAACCCGGCAGCTTTGTGCCGGTGGCGCAGGCTCTGCGCAAGGCCCCGATACGGTTGTACAAGGAGCCGGACTGGAGCAACCGCCCCTACGACATCGACCAGGACCCGCTCTGGCAGCAAGCGGCCTCTGGCAGCATTAGGCGAACGCGAGGGAACCTACTTGGCTACACCACCAACTCTTCGGAGAAAATGAATGGCTGATGTATATAATTTTTTAGTTGCTCATCCTAGGCCGCATGAAGTTCTGAGTGTTGCTAATTTTGATGCTGGCCTTCGGGCTTGGATGTACAAGGCTGGCGAGCAAATAAGCCGGTGTGGTGGAAGAGGTAAGAAAATAATAAAATACAGTGAAAAAAAATACCTTAAGGATCTGCATGATGGAGCTATTGGAGAGATTGAACTGTACTCAGGTCGTATCTGGGAAGAAAGTGGTGGTAGTGAAATGTTGAACTGCAATTTCTCTGCAGTTCTTTCAGGAGAAGCAGGGCTGTTATTGTCTGCATTTTCCGAAAAAATGAAATTGGAGGCTTTAGTTGAATCGTTCTATGAGTTTGATCGATGGAGTGAATCATTTGACTACATATACTCGTATGGGGAAAGCCACGCTTATGGGTTCGGTTATGCGCGCGGAATTTATATGCCAGATGAAAAGCATCCCTTAATGTGGCCTCGGCGCAATGAGGTCGGTATATGGTGGAAAAAACAGCGGGCTGGAACTACGGATTCATTTATACGAGATGTTTATCCTGTAAACATTTTTTCCGACCGGAAGCTCTCCGCTCTTCCACCTGAAAAAAGAACAGCGTTAGAGTCGGCTATGAAGAGGTTCGGCGTGTGTGACACACGAGGTGAATTTACCGTGTGGGCATTAGATAATCATGAACTAGAAACTGTGAGAACAGAGTTGAAAGCTGTTGAGTTGCTAGCGTCCTATTGTCCGTGACCTCGGTAGATTTGCTAAATCACGCTGCGGGGTAACAGCCTTCTATAACAGGTGGGCCGCTTACAGGAACAGCTGCTGGGCAGCCAGGACGGCAAAGCGACCCTGCTCAAGCGTGAGTATCAGTACGACGCGGTAGGCCAGCTGACCGACATCCATGACGCCCGGCGTGGTCATCTGGCCTACCAGTACGACCCGATTGGCCGCCTGTTACAGGCCACCAGCCGCCTGGGCGTGGAGACCTTCGCCTTCGACCCGGCCGGCAATCTGCTGGACGACAAGCACCACGAACCGACCCGTACGCTGGAGCGTGCGCCCAGGCGTAACCGGTTGATGGACAACCTGCTGCGTGAGTATGCGGGCACGCATTACACCTATGACGAGCGGGGCAACCTGAGCCACCGGTTGCACAACGGTGTGCAGGTCCGAAAGCAGTTACTGGCATGTGAACGAAACTACAAGCGACCTCATGCGGCGTGATCGACCAGGCCATAGCGTGCCAAGGAGTTGGATCTCAAATTCTGTTACATGATGGAGCCGTTTCAGGGTGTTACCGATCTGGCATATTCGCAGGACAGCGCAGTGTCTTCAGACGTGTTGAAAACCTGCATGAATCACTACTTGCTGCACGATGATCTTCTGGACGTGAGTCAGGGCCACCAATACAGTGCTCAACGCGGGATTCTTGTAGCCTCCAGTGATGGACATCGAAACCGAATGTCAAAAACGCGTGTCATCGGCACAACGCTTTCTGCAATCGCTTCTGCAGAGAAGGAACTGAACAGAACGTTCCCCACATCCTTTTCCCGCTGGCTGCTTGCCAACAATGGACGGTCATTGGGTGGCCTGGTGGTGTTCCCCGTGTTCGACAGCCGAGACCCGAGGAAGACCTGGGACTCGATCGTCCGAAATTACACGTCAGGGTGGCAGGCGTGGCTGGAAAACTTCTCGCAATTGCCTGAGCGTTTTGCACCGCTGTTGCCCTTCGCAGAGTTTGGAACAGGTGATTATTATTGCTTCGATTATGACGCGCAAGGCGCCTCAGGCGAGCCTGCCGTGGTGTTGTGGGATCATGAAACGGGCAGTGCCCGCCGGTTTGCGGATGACTTTGAGCAGTGGCTGAGTAGCGTTGATCCTGCTCCTTAACGATCATCAGTACCCCTGGATGGCTTGAATGTTTGACAGCGGCTATGAGTATCTGGGCTGCCCAGCGTGATACCCGCTCGATGACGCCCGCGTTCCCACGACATGCAACGGCATGTTGATGTTCAGCCCTCTTCCAATCAGGCACCATCGGACGTGAGTGCAAAGGCCTGCACCTCCACACGTAATACATCCCATCACACAAGGACGGACCCACCTCATGAAAGACATTGTTCGCCTGGGCGATGCCACCACCCACGGTGGCGTGGTACTCGAAGCCTTTTCCAACACCAACCTCAATGGCAAGCCGATTGCCGGGGTAGGGCACAGCGTCAGTTGCCCCCTGTGCAAAGGGGTATTTCCCATTGCCGAGGGCAGCAGCACCTACAGCGTCGGCGGTACGCCAGTGGCGCTGGATGGCATGAAGACCGCCTGCGGCGCCGCGCTGATCGCCAGTGGCCCCAAGGGCGCAGTCATCAGCTAGGCATTGCCCGCAACGTGCACTTTCCCCCCCGGCCGCACCGCCAGTCGCGACGATGGCCGGGGTACCCAATTGTGTCTACAATCAGCTCCTTTGATTGACCTACTTACTGGAGCTCACGTTTTGGCTCAATACGTCTACACCATGCATCGGCTTAGCAAAGTTGTGCCGCCGAAGCGGGAAATCCTCAAGAACATTTCGCTGTCCTTTTTCCCCGGCGCCAAGATCGGCGTGCTCGGCCTCAACGGTTCGGGTAAATCCACCCTGCTGAAAATCATGGCCGGCGTCGACACCGAGTTCGACGGCGAAGCGCGTCCGATGCCCGATCTGAATGTCGGCTACCTGCCGCAAGAGCCGCAACTGGACCCCACCAAGACCGTGCGTGAAGTGGTCGAAGAGGCCGTCAGCGTGATCAAGGACGCCCAGGCCCGCCTGGACGAGGTCTACGCCGCCTATGCCGACCCGGACGCCGACTTCGACAAGCTGGCCGCCGAACAGGCCAAGCTGGAAGCGATCCTGCAGGCCAGCGACGGTCACAACCTCGAGCGCCAGCTGGAAGTCGCCGCCGACGCGCTGCGCCTGCCGGCCTGGGACGCCAAGGTCGAACACCTGTCCGGTGGCGAGAAGCGCCGCGTGGCCCTGTGCCGCCTGCTGCTGTCGGCCCCCGACATGCTGCTGCTCGACGAACCGACCAACCACCTGGATGCCGACTCGGTCGCCTGGCTGGAGCACTTCCTGCACGACTTCCCGGGCACCGTGGTCGCGATTACCCACGACCGTTACTTCCTGGACAACGTCGCCGGCTGGATTCTGGAACTCGACCGCGGCGCCGGTATTCCTTACGAGGGCAACTATTCGGGTTGGCTGGAAGCCAAGTCGGACCGCCTGGCCCAGGAGTCCAAGCAGCAGTCGGCCCATGAAAAGGCCATGAAGGAAGAACTGGAATGGGTGCGCAAAGGCGCCAAGGCCCGCCAGTCCAAATCCAAGGCGCGTCTGCAACGCTTCGAAGAAATGCAGTCGCAGGAATTCCAGAAGCGCAGCGAAACCAACGAGATCTACATCCCGGCCGGCCCGCGCCTGGGTGACAAGGTCATCGAGTTCAAGAACGTCACCAAGGGCTACGGCGACCGCGTTCTGATCGACAACCTGTCGTTCAGCATGCCAAAAGGCGCCATCGTCGGTGTGATCGGCGGTAACGGCGCCGGTAAATCGACCCTGTTCCGCATGCTGATGGGCAAGGAGCAACCGGACTCGGGCAGCATCGAGATCGGTGAAACCGTGCAACTGGCCTGCGTCGACCAGAGCCGCGAAGACCTGGACGGCGGCAAGACCGTGTTCCAGCAGATCTCCGACGGTTCCGACCAGATCCGCATCGGCAACTACGAGATCCCGGCGCGTACCTACGTGGGGCGCTTCAACTTCAAGGGCGGCGACCAGCAGAAGTTCGTCAAGGACCTCTCCGGTGGTGAGCGTGGCCGCCTGCACCTGGCGTTGACGCTCAAAGAGGGCGGCAACGTGCTGCTGCTCGACGAACCGTCCAACGACCTCGACGTCGAAACCCTGCGTTCGCTGGAGGAAGCCCTGCTGGACTTCCCGGGCGCCGCTATCGTGATCTCTCACGATCGGTGGTTCCTTGACCGTGTGGCTACCCACATCCTGGCCTACGAAGACGATTCGCAGGCGGTGTTCTTCGAAGGCAACTACACCGAGTACGAAGCCGATCGCAAGAAGCGCCTGGGTGAAGCCGCTGCCCAGCCGCACCGGGTACGGCACAAGAAACTGGCATGACCTTCACGGTCTTGCACTGAAACGGGGCCTTCGGGCCCCGTTTTTTTTGCCTGGAATCCGGGTGAATCCTTCGCCGGCAAGGCCGGCTCCTACAGGGTTGTGCGATCTCCTGTAGGAGCCGGCTTTGCCGGCGAAGGTGTATACATTTATAGAAATGCACCATTTATTTCCATAAAAACGACATTTTGCCCTGTTGCGGTGCGAGTGGTTCTTGGTAAAGTCCTGAAAAAACTAATAAGTCCAACTCTATCTGGTGAATGTCTAAATGATCGAATCCGTCGAAGACTTCCTCGCACGCCTGCAAAAACGCGACCCTGCCCAGCCCGAATTCCATCAGGCCGTGGAAGAGGTACTGCGCAGCCTGTGGCCCTTCCTCGAAGCCAACCCGCACTACCTGCAGGCCGGTATTCTCGAACGCATGGTCGAGCCGGAGCGGGCCATTCTGTTCCGTGTATCGTGGGTCGACGACAAGGGCAGGGTGCGTGTCAACCGCGGCTACCGCATCCAGATGAGCAGCGCCATCGGCCCATACAAGGGCGGCCTGCGTTTCCACCCTTCGGTGAACCTCGGCGTGCTGAAGTTCCTGGCCTTCGAACAGGTACTCAAGAATTCCCTCACCTCGCTGCCCATGGGCGGCGGCAAGGGCGGCTCGGACTTCGACCCCAAGGGCAAGAGCGACGCCGAAGTCATGCGCTTCTGCCAGGCATTCATGAGCGAGCTGTACCGCCACATCGGCGCCGACCTCGACGTGCCGGCCGGTGACATCGGCGTAGGTGGTCGCGAAATCGGCTTCCTGTTCGGCCAGTACAAGCGCCTGGCCAACCAGTTCACCTCGGTGCTGACCGGCAAGGGCATGAACTACGGCGGCAGCCTGATTCGCCCCGAAGCCACCGGCTACGGCTGCGTGTACTTCGCCGAAGAAATGCTCAAGCGCGACGGCCTGCGCATCGACGGTCGCCGTGTGGCCATCTCCGGCTCCGGCAACGTGGCGCAATATGCCGCGCGCAAGGTCATGGACCTGGGCGGCAAGGTCATCTCGCTGTCCGACTCCGAGGGTACCCTGTACTGCGAAGCCGGCCTGAACGATGCGCAGTGGGATGCGCTGATGGAGCTCAAGAACGTCAAGCGCGGCCGCCTGAGCGAGCTGGGCGGCGAGTTCGGCCTGGAGTTCCGCGCCGGCCAGCGCCCTTGGAGCCTGGCCTGCGACATCGCCCTGCCGTGCGCCACCCAGAACGAGCTGGACGCCGAAGACGCACGCACCCTGCTGCGCAACGGCTGCATCTGCGTGGCCGAAGGCGCCAACATGCCGACCACCCTGGACGCCGTGGACCTCTTCATCGAGGCCGGCATCCTGTTCGCCCCGGGCAAGGCCTCCAACGCCGGCGGCGTGGCCGTCAGCGGCCTGGAGATGTCGCAGAACGCCATGCGCCTGCTGTGGACGGCCGGCGAGGTGGACAGCAAGCTGCACAACATCATGCAGTCGATCCACCATGCCTGTGTGTACTACGGCGAAGAGAACGGCCGCATCAACTACGTCAAGGGCGCCAATATCGCCGGCTTCGTCAAGGTTGCCGACGCCATGCTGGCCCAGGGCGTGGTCTAGGCCTGCGGCTCGATGGCGACGACCTCGATCAGTTGATCCCCCGCCGGTCGTCGCCACAGCACCTCGTCACCGGGCGCTGCCCCCAGCAGTGCCCGGCCCAGGGGTGACCCCCAGTTGATCAGGCCACTGGCGGCATAGGCCTGGTCTTCGCCGACCAGTTGCACTTCATGCTGGCGGCCTTCTTCATCGACAAACACCACCCGGCTACCGATCTGCACCTTGCTCTGCGAGGTGGCGGGTGCGGCCACCTGGGCGCTCTGCACGCGGGCGCTGAAGTAGCGCAGGTCGCGCTCGACCTCGGCCAGGCGTTGTTTGTCGGGGTCGCCCAGCAGCGTGCTGCGCAGGGTCTCCAGTTCGCTGACCCGCTGCTTGAGCAGGGTCAGGCCCTGGGCGGTGACGTGGTTGGGTTGTTCGCTGATGCGCCGCTCTACCGGTTGATTGGCCTGATCGGCGGCCTGGTCTTCGTTGACGAATGCTCGGCTCATGGTTGGCCTCCTTTGTAGGAAGACCATGATGCGCGGTCACCGGTTGCATCGAATGTTCGAGGGCGACCTATTGGCGTCGATAGGCGCGGGCGGCGTCGCGGTCCTTTTCCTGCTGCCACTGCTGATCGCGCTCGTCCCAGTGGCGGCTGCGGTAGGTGTCCTGGTCCTGGCTCTGCTGCATGGCCTGGCACTGGCGAAAGCCGTCGTCCCAGCCGGTCTCGTACTGGCGGTCGTGCAGATAGCGCGGCACGTCCTTGCGAAACTCGCCCATCATCACGCCTGCGGCCTGGTGGCCGCTGCTGCAACCGGCCTGGAAGCCGTCGGCGTAGGGGGCAGGGTAGCCTTGCTCGATCAGTTGATCGTGGGTGCTGGCGCAACCGCCCAGCATCATTGCCACCAGTACCCAGTGCCCGCGCATGTTCGAACTCTCCACCTGTTGGGGGGAAGTCTAGGTGCTGGTGTGTGCAAGAGAGGTCAAAAAGATGTCAAACAATTGGATCGCATCGCGGGTCAAGCCCGCTCCCACAAGGTTTCTCATTGCCCTTGTGGGAGCGGGCTTGACCCGCGATGACTTCAGTAGTTGTACCACTTCACCTCGAGCATCACCTCGTTCTGCGCCGTCGCCAGCTGGCTGAACTCGCGCCTGGCACTCAGGCGCAGGCCCAGGTTGCGCGACAGTTCCCACTGCTGGTTGAGGCTCAGGCTGCGGCGGACCTCGCCATTGGTGAAGTAGTCGCCCTTGGCCTCCAGGCTCAGGTTGCCCAGCCCGTTGCGCCACAGCACGCCGGTGTTGAACCCTGCCGCGGGTGCGATGAACCCGGCAAAGTCATTGTTGTGCTCCACCCGCACCGTGCCCAGGGCAAACCCGAGCATGTCCTCGCCCAACTGCCAGGTGCCCCCGGCGCCGCCATTCACATGGCTGACCAGCACCTCGTTCTCATGCTTGCCCAGCACCCGTTCCAACCCGCCGGCCACCTGCCACGACCACGGCTTGAGCAGGTCGTTGCGCGGCGTCAGCGAGCGGATCGTGGCCAGGTCCAGGCGCTGCACCTGCCAGTCGTTGTGTTCGTACTGGCGCACCTTCAGTTGCAG
Organism: Pseudomonas sp. UBA7500; assembly: GCF_002478435.1. Taxonomy (NCBI): domain Bacteria; kingdom Pseudomonadati; phylum Pseudomonadota; class Gammaproteobacteria; order Pseudomonadales; family Pseudomonadaceae; genus Pseudomonas; species Pseudomonas sp. UBA7500. The sequence continues at coordinate 14,894 of NZ_DLNW01000006.1, forward strand.
GATCTCGATCTGCGCCCCCAGCGGGAAGCCGTAGGCGTTGTCGTTGAGGTCGTGATAGGCCATGCGCAGCCCGTACTCGGCAAAGGCCCGGTCTTCTCGGGTACCCACGCCCAGCTGCCAGGTGCGCGACTCGTGGCCGTCCTCCGGCAGCCCGGGGCGTTCGATCTGCAACGGCGGTGGCGGGTTGCGGTTGATCGCGCGCAGCAACTCGAAGCTGCGCCTGGCCCGCTCCGGGTCGCGCTCCAGGCCATTGGCGCGGTAGCGCTCCAGGCGATAGGCGGCGTCCTGCACCAGCGCCTGGCGCTCGCGCGGCAGCTCGGTGAAGGCGGGGCTCTGCAGCTGCGCGGTGTCGGCGCTCACGGCCAGCACCTGCTGCTGTTCGGCATGGTCCAGCGGTTTGGCCCGCTCCAGCAGCTCGCGCTCGCGCGATGGGCGGTAGTCGGTACGCGCCACCAGCCCGGACTGTTTCACCGCCTTGACCGTGTCGGTGGGGATCGCCGTGAGCGGGAACTGCGAGGTCAGGTCCAGGCTCGGCCGTGCCACCTGCAGCAGTTCGAGCAGGCGATACGAGCAGTTTTCGTCGAAGAAGAAATAGTCGAACTGGATCTGCTTGAGTTCCCAGATGTGCTCGACCATGCGCCCGGTTTCCTCGGGCGTGAGGTTCAGCCGGTATTCCCACAGGTCGCGGTTTTCCAGGCTGCGGTATTCGGACAGCTTCTCCTGGTAGGGCACCAGCGCGAACAGGCCGGGGTAGCCGCCCATCAGGCCCTTCCAGGCATACAGGATGCTGTTGTCGTTGCCCTCGATGTAGGCGCCGAAGTTGATCGCGTAGCTCAGCAGTGCGGTGTTGTCGCTTTGCACGTCGGCCTGGTCGATACGCAGCAGCGTGTGCCCGAACATCGACGAGGGGCTGTTCAGGTAGGCCGCCGGGAAGATCATCACCGCGCTGTGCGGCGACACATCCGAGTACCACTGGGTGTAGGCCTTGCAGTCCGGCGCCGGCAGGTCGGTGAGCTGCAACTGCTCGCGCAGCCAGCGGGTGCGCGCCGGGAATACGCATTGCGCGTGCTGGTCGCCCAGGCTGGCCGGGGCGTACAGCGCCTCATAGGTGGCGCGCAGTTCCTGGTCAGGGTGGTGCGCACCGTCCTTGGCCAGGAAGAATTTGGGGTCGTCCACGTAGCTGCGCCATCCGCCGAGCTTGGCGGTTTCGTAATGGCCCAGGGAGATCCAGTAGCGGTCGTTGGCCAGTGCGTGCAGACGAGCATCGTCCAGCACGGTGGCAGCGTGCAGCGGGGCGCAGGCACAGAGCGCCAGGTAGGCAAGGCGTTTGAGCATGTCGGGCAACTACGTCTGAATGATGCCGATAGAGGCGGGCAAACAAACCCGCCCCGTGGTCGGGGCGGGTGTGCCGAGCTTAGGCCGGGGTTGCGTATTTGGCCAGACGGGCGTCGCTTTTCAGGACGGCGAGGGTGTTGGTGTGAACATCTTCAGCGGTAGCGTCGGCTGTGGTGAAGATTTCCTGGAAGTGCTGGTGGGTCACGGCCGCGAAGTGCGCACGGTCTTCCGGTGCGACGCCCAGTACCACCGCGTAGGTGGTCAGTGCTTCGCCCTGGCCTTGCGCCATGTCTTCGGACAGCTCGTTCATCATGCCATTCATGGCGAACCAGGATTTGCCGCCATAGGTCAGCGACGCATTGGTGGAGCAGCCGTTGGTGCCCGAGGTCATGCCGAAGGTGGCGTTGCCCGAGGTACCGTTGGTGGTGGATGCGAGGAAGTGAGCCGGCGTGCCGCGTTGGCCCTCGAACAGCATGTTGCCCCAGCCGCAGTCCGGGCCGCCTGGCGCCTGGGCCATGGCGTTGAGCGAAACCGCGGTGAACAGAGTACCCAGAAGAATCCGTTTCATAGCATTGTTCTCTTTCTGATGTTCAAACCAAAGGTCAGGGTTATCTGGCATGTCTGTAGGACTAGTTGCCAGGACGGGTCGGTTGTTTACCCAGCCGCGCAGTTTGGAGTTTAGGCACGATCTAAGGGTTCCGTGATTAATTGCAAAAGATTGCTTGAAATAATTGACGCGGAGCAGGTTTTCGACCCTGCGCGCTAAAGCGTTGAAGAGCCTTGCAAGCCGGGCGCAGGCGGCGCCAGAATGCCGTCATCCGCCCCGCCGAAGTAAGGAAGCCCGATGCCCGATCCTGTTGCTGCGAGCCTGCGTCTTGCGCCCGAAGCCCTGACCCGGCCGTTTTCCGCTGAACAGTTCGATTTTTCCACCACCAATGATCTGGAGCCCTTTCGCGGTGTGCTAGGCCAGGAACGTGCAGTCGAAGCCTTGCAGTTCGGCGTCGCCATGCCACGCCCCGGTTACAACGTGTTTGTCATGGGCGAGCCGGGCACCGGCCGCTTCTCGTTCGTCAAGCGCTACCTCAAGGCAGAAGGCAAGCGCCTGCAGACGCCGTCCGACTGGCTGTACGTCAACAACTTTGACGAGCCCCGCGAGCCCAAGGCGTTCGAGCTGCCGGCCGGCAGTGCCGGGGCCTTCATCGCCGATATCGGGGGCCTGATCGACAACCTGCTGGCGACCTTTCCGGCGGTGTTCGAGCACCCGTCCTATCAGCAGAAGAAAAGCGCCATCGACCGCGCCTTCAACCAGCGCTACGACCGTGCCCTGGATGTGATCGAGCGCGCCTCGCTGGAAAAGGACGTGGCCCTGTACCGCGACAGCAGCAACGTCGCCTTCACCCCCATGGCCGATGGCAAGGCGCTGGACGAGGCCGAGTTCGCCCAGTTGCCTGAGGCCGAGCGCGAGCGCTTCCACGAGGACATCGCCGCGCTGGAAGAGCGCCTCAACGAAGAGCTCGCCAGCCTGCCGCAGTGGAAGCGCGAGTCGAACAACCAGCTGCGCCAGCTCAACGAAGAAACCATCACCCTGGCCCTGCAGCCCTTGCTGGCCCCGCTGTCGGAGAAATACGCCGAGAACGCTGCGGTGTGCGCCTACCTGCAGGCCATGCAGGTCAACCTGCTGCGCACCGTGGTCGAGCAACTGGTCGACGACAGCAAGACCGACGCCGTGGCGCGCAAGATGCTCGAAGAGCAGTACGCCCCCAGCCTGGTGGTCGGCCATCATGCCAGCGGCGGCGCGCCCGTGGTGTTCGAGCCGCACCCTACCTACGACAACCTGTTCGGCCGCATCGAATACGGCAACGACCAGGGCGCGCTGTACACCACCTATCGCCAGTTGCGCCCGGGGGCGCTGCACCGCGCCAATGGCGGGTTCCTGATTCTGGAAGCCGAGAAGATGCTCGGCGAGCCGTTCGTGTGGGATGCGCTCAAGCGCGCCCTGCAATCGCGCAAGCTGAAGATGGAGTCGCCGCTGGGCGAGTTCGGTCGCCTGGCCACCGTGACCCTCACCCCGCAGATGATCCCGCTGCAGGTCAAGGTGATCATCATCGGCGCCCGCCAGCTGTACTACGCGCTGCAGGACCACGACCCGGACTTCCAGGAGATGTTCCGGGTGCTGGTGGACTTCGACGAAGACATTCCCATGGTCGAGGAGAGCCTGGAGCAGTTCGCCCAGTTGCTCAAGACCCGCACCAGCGAGGAGGGCATGGCCCCGCTGACCGCCGATGCGGTGGCGCGCCTGGCCACCTACAGCGCCCGCCTGGCCGAGCACCAGGGGCGTCTTTCGGCGCGCATCGGCGACCTGTTCCAGCTGGTCAGCGAGGCGGATTTCATTCGCCACCTGGCCAACGACGAGATGACCGACGCCGGGCACATCGAGCGGGCGCTCAAGGCCAAGGCCACGCGTACCGGGCGGGTATCGGCGCGGATTCTCGACGACATGCTGGCCGGGATCATCCTGATCGACACCGAAGGCGCGGCGGTGGGCAAGTGCAACGGCCTGACCGTGCTGGAGGTGGGCGATTCGGCGTTCGGCGTGCCGGCGCGGATTTCCGCCACGGTGTACCCGGGCGGCAGCGGCATCGTCGATATCGAGCGTGAGGTCAACCTGGGCCAGCCGATCCACTCCAAGGGCGTGATGATCCTCACCGGGTACCTGGGCAGCCGCTATGCCCAGGAGTTCCCCCTGGCCATTTCGGCCAGCATCGCACTGGAGCAGTCCTACGGCTATGTGGATGGCGACAGCGCATCGCTGGGCGAGGCCTGCACGCTGATCTCGGCCCTGTCGAAAACCCCGCTCAAGCAGTGCTTTGCGATCACTGGCTCGATCAACCAGTTCGGTGAAGTGCAGGCGGTGGGCGGGGTCAACGAGAAGATCGAGGGCTTCTTCCGCCTGTGCGAGGCACGTGGCCTGACCGGTGAGCAGGGCGCGATCATCCCGCGGGCCAACGTGGCCACGCTGATGCTCGACGAGCGCGTGCTGCAGGCGGTGCGCGCCGGGCAATTCCATGTCTACGCAGTCAGCCAGGCCGACGAGGCCCTGAGCCTGCTGGTGGGCGAGCCGGCCGGGCAGCCGAACGAGGAGGGCGAGTTCCCCGAAGGCAGCATCAATGCGCGGGTAGTCGAGCGGTTGCGGGTGATTGCCGAGATGATCAGCGAAGAGGACCTCAAGGAAGCCGAGAAGGAGCAGGCCGAAGAGGCGCTGGCGCAGGTGAAGCCTTCCTGACCGCGTTGGGTTCTTCGCCGGCAATGCCGGCTCCTACATGTGGGAGTCGGCATTACGGGCGAAGGGGGCAGTTCGGCGCATGGCACATGACCGCTCGGCGCCGACCGCTTGTCGCCGGCGGATTTCTTCTATCCTCAAGGCATGGACCGTCGTGCGCAAAAGGATCGAAACCAGCCTGGCCACAGGCTACGCAACGCCTCACCGAGGACCGTCGCCATGCCGCGTACCCTCAGCCTTACCCGTCAATGCCTGGGCCTGGTGACCCGCATTGAGTGCCGTATCCGCCCGCTGGCCGGTGACACCGGCATGTGGACACTGCTGTTCGCCGCCGGCATGGCCGGCGAGCAACCCTCCGCGATCAAGGCCCAGGGGCCGTTTCACGGGCCGTTCGTGGCCGAGTCGGTGCTCAGCGCGATTGTCGACAGCCTGACCCTGCACGGCTACCAGGTGGCCGACGACCCGCAGATCTGGTGCGTGCACCTGCAGGCGCAGCTGCGTCGCATCAACGGCGAACGGGTTCACCATGTGGGTGACCTGCAGTCCAACCCCGACACCTGAACCGACCGGATCATCCACTGGCCTGTGGCAGCGTGTCGCGGGCTTTTCCTGTCACAGGTGGCTGCTATACTCGCGCTCGTTTTTTTCCAGCCACCTGGTGATCTGCTCAATGGAACGCTTTATCGAAAATGCGATGTACGCCTCGCGCTGGCTGCTCGCACCCATCTATTTTGGCCTGTCCCTGGGGCTGCTGGCGTTGGCGCTGAAGTTCTTTCAGGAGATCTTCCATGTGCTGCCCAACGTCTTCTCGCTGGCCGAGTCCGACCTCATCCTGGTACTGCTGTCGCTGATCGACATGGCCCTGGTGGGCGGCCTGCTGGTGATGGTGATGATCTCCGGCTACGAGAACTTCGTGTCGCAGCTGGATATCGCCGAAGGCACCGAAAAGCTCAACTGGCTGGGCAAGATGGACTCTTCCTCGCTGAAGATGAAGGTGGCCGCCTCGATCGTGGCGATCTCCTCCATCCACCTGCTGCGGGTGTTCATGGACGCGCGCAACATCGAGACCCAGTACCTGATGTGGTACGTGATCATCCACATGACCTTCGTGGTCTCGGCGTTCGCCATGGGCTACCTGGACAAGATGACCAAGCACTGACCTGCGGGGTATCACGCCTTGTCAGCCGCCCGTCCGTTGCATAACGGACGGGCGGTTGCGTTTCTGGCTTGTGCTTTGGTCGATGCTGTACAAAAAATGAACGGCCTGTGGAATGTTCCAGTAGCGAGGTATCGCAATGAACCTGCATGAACTGAACAGCGAGGCCAGGGCCGGCCGCGTGGACGAACTGAACCTGATCGCCATCGAAGGGGGGGACTTCGTGCTCGAGGCCCGGGTCAAGGGCAAGGCGCACCCGTTGCTGGATGCCAGGGGTGTACGTCTCAAGGTGCACTCGGTGGTCGATGGCCAGCGCCTGCTCAATGGCTTGCCCGCCGTGCCGCTGCACCTGGTGCACTGGTCGGTGCAGGACGAGATGTGCGGCCTGCACGGCACCCCCGAAGAAGACCTCAAGGTGCCGATGCCGCGACGTACTGCCTGGTAGCTGAACTGCTTTGCCGCAGTGTGCTAGGCTGCTTGCCCTTTTCACAGCGGGCGCGGCTTTTGTGCGCCCTGTAGCGGAGCAGAAACATGTCCGAACTCAACCTGTCCACCGACGAAACCCGCGTCAGCTACGGCATTGGCCGTCAGCTGGGTGGCCAGCTGCGTGACAACCCGCCACCGGGCGTCAACCTGGACGCGATCCTGGCCGGTCTGACCGACGCCTTCAATGGCCAGGCCAGCCGCGTCAGCGAAGAAGACCTTTCGGCCAGCTTCAAGGTCATCCGTGAAATCATGCAGGCCGAAGCGGCTGCCAAGGCCGAAGCGGCCGCTGGCGAAGGCAAGGCCTTCCTGGCCGAGAACGCCAAGCGTGACGGCATCACCACCCTGGCCTCGGGCCTGCAGTTCGAAGTACTGACTGCCGGTGAAGGCGCCAAGCCAAGCCGTGAAGACAGCGTGCGCACCCACTACCACGGCACCCTGATCGACGGCACCGTGTTCGACAGCTCCTACGAGCGTGGCCAGCCGGCAGAATTCCCGGTCGGCGGCGTGATCGCTGGCTGGACCGAGGCCCTGCAACTGATGAACGCGGGCAGCAAATGGCGCCTGTACGTACCGAGCGAGCTGGCTTACGGCGCCCAGGGCGTTGGCAGCATCCCGCCGCACAGCGTGCTGGTGTTCGACGTCGAGCTGCTGGACGTACTGTAAGTACGTCGCAGGACCTTGCGGCCCTCATCGCGGGTCAAGCCCGCTCCCACAGGTACACTGCCAGTCTCATGATTGCAGTGATCCTTGTGGGAGCGGGCTTGACCCGCGATGCTTTCAGTTCCACTGCGCGCCACCCCCAGGGCGCAACGCCCGGGCATAGCAGAACAGGAACAGATTCCTCACCAGCTCCTTGAGCACCACAGGCTCGCTCGAATTCAACCCGTGAAGATCCAGGTCGCCCTGGTCGCGCAGTTCGCCCAGCGCGTCTTCTTCGAGCACGGCGCATACCTCGCCGGTTTCGCGGTGCAGGATGCGCAGGTACGGATGGGGGCGGTCAAGCCAGGCGTCTATCAGATAAGTCATGGCTATTCTCCTTGAAAGCGTCCAATGAGAATAATTCTTATTATCAAAATAGCAAGTGACTATTGGATTTTTCTTGCGATTACCGCCGGGCGGTAGGGTCGAGGCTGCGAGTGCAGCCCCGGGCAGGCAGGGGTCAGACCTTGCGCACGAATTCCGATTTCAGCTTCATCGGGCCGATGCCGTCGATCTTGCAGTCGATGTCGTGGTCGCCGTCGCACAGGCGGATGTTCTTGACCTTGGTGCCGACCTTGACCACCAGCGAGGTGCCCTTGACCTTGAGGTCCTTGATCACGGTGATGGTGTCGCCGTCCTGCAGGACGTTGCCCACCGAATCCTTCTTCACCGCTTCGTCGCTGGCCGCTTCGGCTTCACCGCTGGCCGACCACTCGTGGGCGCACTCGGGGCAGATCAGCTGGCTGGCGTCTTCGTAGGTGTATTCGGAGTTGCATTTGGGGCAGGGTGGCAAAGTGCTCACTACGGTTCCTCAGGACTACGTGCAGAAAACCCACATTGTATAGGGTTTTGCCGGCCAGAGGAAAAGCAGGCCCATCGAGCGATGGGCCGGGGCAGGGGATCAGTGCGTGCGGGCGACGGCGAATTCGCTGAGTTCGACCAGCGCATCGCGGTATTCGCTGGCCGGCAGTACGTCCAGGCAGGCGATGGCACGGGCCACGTAGTCACGCGCCATCTGTGCGGTGTACTCCAGCGCGCCGGCGGCCTCCACTGCGTTGCGGATGCTCTCCAGGTCTTCAAGGCCACCTTTCTGGATGGCCTGGCGCACCAGCGCCGCCTGCTCGGGGGTGCCTTCGCGCATGGTGTAGATCAGCGGCAGGGTCGGCTTGCCTTCGGCCAGGTCGTCACCGACGTTCTTGCCCAGGGTCTCGGCGTCGCCCTTGTAGTCGAGCAGGTCGTCGACCAGCTGGAAGGCCACGCCCAGGTGGTCGCCGAAGGTACGCAGGGCTTCGCGCTGTTCGTCGCTGGCGCCGGCCAGTGCGGCGGCGCTGTGGGTGGAGGCTTCGAACAGCATGGCGGTCTTGCCGCGGATGACGTCCATGTAGACTTCCTCGGTGGTGCTGGCGTCGCGAATGCGCGACAGCTGCAGCACTTCACCCTCGGCAATCACGCGGGTGGCCTTGGAGAGGATCTGCATGACCGGCATCGAGCCCAGCTCGACCATCATCTCGAACGAGCGCGAGTACAGGAAGTCGCCCACCAGCACGCTTGGCGCGTTGCCCCACAGGGCATTGGCGGTAGAGCGGCCACGGCGCATGCCCGACATGTCGACCACGTCGTCATGCAGCAGGGTGGCGGTGTGCAGGAACTCGATGGTGGCTGCCAGCAGGCGCAGGTCGTCGCCTTCGCGGCCCAGTGCCTTGCCGCACAGCAACACCAGCAGCGGGCGCAGACGCTTGCCCCCGGCCGAGGTAATATAGTCGCCGATTTTCGATACCAGCGGCACACGCGAAGTCAGCTGCTTCTTGATGATCTCGTCAACGGCGCTGAAGTCGTCCGCTACCGCACGGTAGAAAGCTTGGGGTTGCATCGGCCACAGGTGCTCCATAAGGGTTGCGCGGCATGCTAGGTTGCGGGTCCCGGCGTGTCAAGGCGCACTGCCCGTGGGGTCAATGGCCACACTTGCAAGGCAAAGCTGGCTTGCGTACAATCGCGCACCCTGAACTTCCTGGGCAGCACCTGCCTTACGCAATTGCACTGGGCCGTTCCAGCCCTATGCAGCCATGCCAGCCAATACTCTTCCTATAAAGAGCTGGGTGAGCAGGATTATCGGAGAAATACCCATGTACGCAGTAATTGTTACCGGTGGCAAGCAGTACAAAGTCGCCGAAGGTGAATACCTGAAAATCGAAAAACTGGAAGTCGCCACTGGCGAATCCGTGACTTTCGACCGCGTTCTGTTGGTTGCCAATGGCGACGACGTGAACATCGGCGCTCCAGTCGTTGCTGGTGCCAAGGTTGTTGCTGAAGTGATCTCGCAAGGTCGTCACGACAAAGTGCGCATCATCAAGTTCCGCCGCCGTAAGCACCACATGAAGCGTATGGGCCACCGCCAGTGGTTCACCGAAATCAAGATCACCGGTATTTCGGCTTAATCGCCCAAATCCCCATTTCTGGAGAATTGAACCATGGCACACAAAAAAGCTGGTGGTAGTACCCGTAACGGTCGCGACTCAGAAGCCAAACGCCTTGGCGTGAAGATGTATGGCGGCCAGGCTATCATCCCGGGCAACATCATCGTGCGTCAGCGCGGCACCCAATTCCACGCTGGCTACGGCGTTGGCATGGGCAAGGATCACACCCTGTTCGCCAAGATCGCGGGTAAGATCAAGTTCGAAGTAAAAGGCGCCTTCGGTCGTCGTTACGTGAGCGTCGTTGCCGAGTAATCGCGCGATCGCTGGAAAAGCCCTGTCTCGCGACGGGGCTTTTTCGTTTGTGGGGTGAGTCTCTTGCAAAGCTGTTTGTATGGGCTGCCGGCGCTGGTGTTCTGGCCGTATCGGGGCCGCCGCGCTCACTTTTGCAAGAGCCTTATGTCTTTGTGTCACTCAGCTCGTCCAACTGACGAGAGGCGGTTTTTATGAAGTTTGTTGACGAAGTATCGATCAAGGTCAAGGCCGGTGACGGCGGTAACGGTTGCATGAGCTTCCGCCGCGAGAAGTTCATCGAGAACGGTGGCCCCAACGGTGGCGATGGTGGCGACGGCGGCTCGGTGTACATGGTTGCCGACGAAAACCTCAACACCCTGGTCGACTACCGCTACACCCGTCACTTCGAGGCCCAGCGCGGCTCCAATGGCGGCAGCACCGACTGCACCGGCAAGAAGGGCGACGACCTGATCCTGCGCGTGCCGGTCGGCACCACCGTGATCGACGCGGGCACCCAGGAAGTGATCGGCGACCTGGTCAAGGCCGGGCAGAAACTGATGGTGGTGCAGGGCGGCTGGCACGGCCTGGGCAACACCCGTTTCAAGTCCAGCACCAACCGTGCGCCACGCCAGACCACCCCGGGCAAGCCCGGCGAGCAGCGTGACCTGAAACTGGAAATGAAAGTGCTGGCCGACGTCGGCCTGCTGGGCTTGCCCAATGCCGGCAAATCCACCTTCATCCGTTCGGTGTCGGCCGCCAAGCCGAAAGTCGCCGACTACCCGTTCACCACCCTGGTGCCGAACCTGGGCGTGGTCAGCGTCGACCGCTGGAAGAGCTTCGTCATCGCCGACATCCCCGGCCTGATCGAAGGCGCTTCGGAAGGCGCCGGCCTGGGTATCCGCTTCCTCAAGCACCTGGCGCGTACCCGCCTGCTGCTGCACCTCGTCGACCTGGCCCCGCTGGATGAAAGCAGCAGCGCCGACGCCGCCGAAGTCATCGTCAACGAGCTGACCCGCTTCAGCCCGTCGCTGGCCGAGCGTGACCGCTGGCTGGTGCTGAACAAGACCGACATGCTGATGGACGACGAGCGCGACGAGCGCGTCAAGGAAGTGGTCGAGCGCCTGCAGTGGGAAGGCCCGGTGTACGTGATTTCGGCGATCTCCAAGCAGGGCACCGAGCAGCTCAGCCGCGACATCATGCGCTACCTCGAAGACCGTGCCGACCGCCTGGCGGCCGACCCGGCCTACCGCGACGAGCTGGCCGACCTCGACCAGCGCATCGAAGACGAGGCCCGTGCCCAGCTGCAGGCCCTGGACGACGCGCGCGCCCTGCGCCGTACCGGCGTCAAGAGCGTGCACGACATCGGCGACGATGATGACGATGACGACTGGGAAGACGACGAAGACGGCCCGGAAATCATTTACGTGCGCGACTGATTCGTTGCAGTACACTAAACGCCGCTTTTTCAAGCGGCGTTTTGGTATCTAAAGATCTCTATAGGTTGGAAGAAGATGCGGAGCAAGGTGACGGGTGCGCAGCGCTGGGTCGTGAAAATCGGCAGCGCGTTGCTGACGGCGGATGGCAAGGGCCTGGACCGCGCGGCGATGGGCGTGTGGGTCGAGCAGATGGTGGCCCTGCATGAGGCAGGGGTCGAGTTGGTGCTGGTCTCTTCGGGGGCCGTGGCTGCCGGCATGAGCCGCCTGGGCTGGAGCAAGCGACCGAGTGCGATGAACGAGCTGCAGGCTGCCGCCTCCATCGGCCAGATGGGCCTGGTGCAGGCCTGGGAGTCGAGCTTTGCCGAGCATGGCCGGCACACCGCGCAGATCCTGCTGACCCACGACGACCTCTCCGACCGCAAGCGTTACCTCAACGCCCGCAGCACCCTGCGTACCCTGGTGGAGCTGGGCGTGGTACCGGTGATCAACGAGAACGACACCGTGGTCACCGACGAGATCCGCTTCGGCGACAACGACACCCTGGCCGCACTGGTGGCCAACCTGGTGGAAGCCGATCTGCTGGTGATCCTCACCGACCGCGACGGCATGTTCGATGCCGACCCGCGCAACAACCCCGAAGCCCAGCTGATCTACGAGGCGCGCGCCGATGACCCGGCGCTGGACGCCGTGGCCGGCGGCACCGGTGGCGCACTGGGGCGTGGCGGCATGCAGACCAAGCTGCGTGCGGCGCGCCTGGCCGCGCGGTCGGGGGCGCACACCATCATCGTCGGCGGGCGCATCGAGCGCGTGCTCGACCGCCTCAAGGCCGGCGAGCGCCTGGGCACCTTGCTCTCGCCCGAGCGCGGCATGCTCGCGGCACGCAAGCAATGGCTGGCCGGGCACCTGCAGACCCGCGGCACCCTGGTGCTGGACGCCGGTGCGGTGCAGGCCTTGCGCCAGGCCAACAAGAGCCTGCTGCCGGTGGGCGTCAAGACCGTGCAGGGCAGTTTCCGGCGTGGCGAGATGGTCGTGTGCGTAGGGCCGGACGGCCTTGAGGTGGCCCGCGGCCTGGCCAACTACAGCGCGCTGGAAGCGCAGAAGATCATCGGCCAGTCATCCGAGGCCATCGAGGCCGTGCTGGGCTACAGCGCCGAGCCGGAACTGGTGCACCGCGACAACCTGATTCTGGTATGAGGAAATGAGCGTGATCAAAGGGATTTTTGCAGTCGCCTTGCTGGCCTTGCCGATGCTGGCCGGTGCCGAGGAAATCGGCCAGGTGTCGACGGTGTTCAAGTTCGTCGGGCCCAACGACCGCATCGTGGTCGAGGCGTTCGACGACCCCAAGGTGGAGGGCGTGACCTGCTACCTGTCGCGCGCCAAGACCGGCGGCGTGAAGGGTGGGCTGGGGTTGGCCGAAGACCGTGCCGAGGCGTCGATCGCCTGCCGTCAGGTGGGGCCGATTCGCTTCAAGGGCGAGCTCAAGGATGGCGATGAAGTGTTCAAGGAGCGCACCTCGCTGGTGTTCAAGACCATGCAGGTGGTGCGCTTTCTGGACAAGAAGCGCAACACGCTGGTGTACCTGGTGTACAGCGACCGCCTGATCGAAGGCAGTCCGCAGAACGCGGTGACGGCGATTCCGATTCTGCCTTGGGCAGAATAAGACCGCGTTGAATCCATCGCGGGTCGAGCCCGCTCCCACAGGTTCAATGGTGCCCTCTGTGGGAGCGGGCTTGACCCGCGATGGGGCCCAAAGGGCCCCCAAGGCCGTCAGATCGACGCCGGCTCAACCTCCACTTCCCGCACCTCGACCTTCACCTGATCGCGACGGCTGATGTACTTCCAGTCCGCCTCGTCGATGTAGATCCCGTTCGGCCCGCTACCGCCCTCCAGGTCGATTGCAACGTGCGCCGATACCTGCGGCTTCACGCTCGCCAGAATCGGCACGAAGCCCAACTGCAGGCTGGTCTCCAGCAATGCCGCCTGGTTGCGTTCGTCGATGTCGGCCGCCTCGTCCAGGTAGTACGGCAGGCGCACGCGCCCGGCCTGGTCGCGGTCCATCAGGTGCAGCAACAGGTACATGTTGGTCAGCGCCTTGATGGTCATGGTGGTGCCGTTGGAGGCCGCGCCATCGATGTCGGTATGGATGATCGGCTGGCCGCCCACCTTGGTGATCTCGAACGCCAGCTCGAACAGGTCCTTCAGGCCCAGCTGGTTGTGGTTGGCTGCCACCAGCCGCGCCAGGTACTCCTTGGCCTCTTCGTTCCTGTTGTCCTGCTCGGCGCTCTGGCTCAGGTCGAACACCGACAGGGTCTCGCCTTCCTCGTACTGGCCGGCACTGTGGATGATCTGGTCGATGTGCTTGAGCGCTTCCTTGTTCGGCGCCAGCACGATGCGAAAGCTCTGCAGGTTGGATACCTGGCGCTTGTTGATCTCGCGGTTGAACAGTGCCAGCTGGTGCTCGAGGCTGTCGTAGTCGCTGCGGATGTTGCGCAGGGTACGCGCGATGTCGGTCACCGCCGCGCGCCGCGCCTTGCCCAGGGTCAGGGCTTCGTCGGTACGGTGCGCATAGGCGTTGATCAGCAGCTGCAGGCGGCGCTCCATGTCGTCTTCGCTGTCGAACTTGGCCACGCCCTTGAGGCGTACCTGGGCGTACAGCGCCTCGATCTGGCCATCCACCCGCAACAGGCCCTGCCAGCTGTCCTGATAGTCGTTGAGCAGCGGCAGCAGGTTGTCCATGGAGTCGTCGACCGGGTCCATGAACGGCGTGCCGAACGGCAGGTCGGCTGGCAGCAGCTGGCGACGGCGCAGGGCGTCGTCGAGGGTGCGCTGCTTGGCCTCCATGTCGGCGATCTGGCGACCGACCAGTTGCAGCTTGGCCGACAGTTGCTGCACGCGCTCGGTGAACGCGTCGCTGGAGCGCTTGAGCTCGTCCTGGGCCGCCTCCATCTGCGCCAGCTGCTCCAGCTTGTCGCCTTCCTCGGCCGACAGGGTCTGGGTACGGCGGTAGTCTTCCAGGGCCTTTTGCGCATCCAGCACCTGCTGGTACAGCGCTTCGGTCTGGGTCTTGCTCGCGGCGCGGTCGGCGGCCACGGCTTGCTGGGTCTTGAGCTGCTTGAGCTCTTTTTCCAGGCGCTCCTTCTGGTCGCGCAGCGCGGCGCGGTCGGCCAGAGCCTGCAAGGCCGGCGGCTCGATATGGCTGAGGTCGATGGACAGCCCCGGCGCCTCGAAGCGCTCGCCCTTGAAGCCGTCGAGTACCGCTTCCAGGGACTTGACCCACACGTCGCTGTCATCCAGCTCGATGCCGCGCTCGCCCAGCGGCAGGCTGAACAGCGCACCGTTGAACAGGCGCATCAGGCGCTCGACGTCCTGCTGCGAGAACTCTTCGCGCAGGCGTGCATAGCTGTTGTTGTCGGCATGGTCGAGCTGCTGCTTGACCGACTTCAGGCGTTTCTCCAGGTCGCGCAGGCGCTCTTCCAGGTCCTCGGCGCTGAACTGGCGCGACTGCGCCAGGGCACCGGCCAGTTCGTCGTGGGCGTCCTTGGCGGCCAGCAGCTGCTGCTCCAGCACCTTGACGTCATCCACCAGCGCGAAGCGGTGCTTGAGCACCGACAGTTCGCCCAGCCAGCGCTGGATACCGGTCATTTCGCGTTCAAGGCGCATCAGCTCCTGGGTGCCGCCGCGCTGGTTGTTCTGCAGCGCGTCCTGCTCGTGGCTGTAGTGCTCGGCCTGCAGCACCAGTTCTTCCTTGCGTGCGCCGGCGTAGTCCTGCCAGGTGCCGAGCAACTGGTCGAGCAGCGGTGACAGGCGGTGCAGCTTGCCGCGCAGGATGTCGCGCTGGGCCACGCCATTGGCCAGGGCCTCGACCAGCGGGCCGGCGGCTACCAGCGAGTTGTAGTCCTGTTCCATGCGCCGCACGTCGCGGAAGGCTTCTTCGCAGGCGGCGATGTAGTCGACGCTGCCCGAGCGCAGGCTGTGCTCGAACGCATCGAGGAACAGCTGCTTGAGCTTGGCCGCGGTAATCTCGCGCATGTGCAGCAGGTTGATGAACAGGGCGCGGAAGGTCTTCAGGCTCTGCTCGCTGGTGGAGCGCAGCGGAATCAGGGTCAGGTCCAGCGGCACCGAGGTGTGCCCGCCCACCAGCAGCCGGCGCAGTTCGTCTGGCTTGAGCTCGTAGGCTTTCAGGCCGTTGCGCTCCAGGTTGGTGAACAGCTCCTTCTGGCGCAGGCAGGTGTCGTTCTTCTGGTAGTGGCCCAGGTCCAGCTCGCCGGCATAGGCGAAGAACTGGTGGCCGAAGCCGCCGCCAGGGCCGCGCCCGACCACGCCGATCACGTGCGGGCCGTGGGGCAGGTTGACCTCGCAGAGGATGTAGCTGGTGTCGCTGGCGAAGTAGAAGCGGCGTGACTGCTCCAGGCTGTACTTGCCGAAGCTCATGTCCGACATGCGCGCCAGGATAGGGAACTGCAGGGCGTTGATCGACGCACTCTTGCCCAGGTTGTTGGCGCCGTACACCGACAGCGGGTGCTCCAGCGGGAACAGGCCCAGGCTGTAGCCGGCGGTGTTGAGCAATGCAAAGCGGCGAATGCCGTAGCGGTCCTGGCTCATGCGTCAATCTCCTGTTGCTCTTGGGCAATGGCACGGGCCAAGGCGTCTTCTTCGCTTTCCTCGAACGGGCTCAGGTCGAGCGGGTCGTCGGTCCTGTTCAGCTCTTCAGGGGTTTCTTCCACCACCAGCACCGGGGTCGGCAGCGGCAGGGCACTGTGCAGGCTGGCGGCCAGGTCGCGGTCCTGCTGCACCGACAGGCACACGTCGAGGAAGCGGTGCATCGGCGGCAGGAAGCGGTAGATGCCGTTGTCTTCGCTGGAAAAGCCGAGCTGGGTCATGCGGCGCATGATCTTCTCTTCCAGCTCGTCGGGGGTCTGCACCTCGGCCTGCAGGAACAGGTCGCGGTACTTTTCCAGCAGCGAGGGCAGCTCGTCGCGCCCCAGGCTGCCGCCGTCGAGCACCGACATCGGGTCGCGGCCCTGGTCGGCCAGGTGCTCCACCAGGATGAAGGTGAACAGCGACAGGCGCTGGGCGGTCTTGTTGACCTGGGCAGCAGCCAGTTCCGGCACGAAGTAGTAGAAGCCACGGGTGTCGCACACCAGTTCGAAGCCCAGGGCCTTGAACAGGCCGCGGTACTGGTCCTGGAAGTTCGACAGCTGGGCATACAGCTCCGGGTCGCGCCGGCTGATGTGGAAGCCCTTGAACAGCTCGCGGAAGATCGGTGCGAGCTGGGACAGTTCGGAAAGATCAAGATGCATGGGTAGGGCTCGCAGTAGGCTCGGGCGACGGTTCGCGGCTTGAAGTCAGGGCGAACGAGCGCAGGCTGACCAGGTGTTCCTGAGTGGTGTACTCGCGGCGCTCCAGGCGCGCGCGGGTAAAGCGTTTTTCCCGCGACAGGCGCGAGAACCAGTACAGCAGTTCGTCGGTGGCGCCTTCGGGCTCCTGCTCCAGCAGCCACACCATCAGGTCGGGCAGCGGCAGGGCGTCTTCGCAGCGCTCGAGCATTTCCTTGACCGTGCGCGGTGCACGCGGCGCGGCGCCCTTGTGGCTCTTGTGCGCCTTGGGGAACTGCGCCGGCTTGGCTTCGAAGCGGGCCAGGGCATACACGTAGGCCTCGACCTGGCTGGCGCTGCCGAGGAAGGTGCTCTGCGGGCGGGTGAACAGCGGCATGGCCGCCTGCGGCACGGCGTCGATGCCCTTGCGCCGGATCACCGACAGCGCCAGTGCGGCGCCACGGGTCACGGCGTTGTGCCGGCGCGCCTCTTCACGCAGCGGCAGCAGCAGCTCGCGGGCGTGGCGCAGGGTCAGCTGGGCGCTGGTCTGCATCTCGAGGATGCGCGCGTGGGTGCGCAGCAGCATGTCGTCGTCGACCAGGTGGCCCAGTCGCGCCTGCTCGCCCAGCAGGCGCAGCAGCACGGTCTCGACCTTGCGCACGCCCTGTTCGAAGGCGCCGTCGGCGTTCACCAGCTGGATCATCGGCTCGACGTATTCGTCCCAGGTGGCCAGCACTTCGGCGTAGCGCTGGCGCAGCGGGATCTGCCGGTCGCTGGTCTTGGCCCGCTCGGCCACCGCCACCAGCGCCTGCTCGTCGTTGTCGAGTTTTTTCAGCACGTCACGCACGCGCATGTCGAGCAGACGCAGCTGGCGCGCCAGGTCGTTGCCGTCGCGGATGTCGAAGGCGTCCTGGATATGCCCGGCCAGTCGTTCGAGGTGGCGCAGGTAGGCTTCGATCTCCAGGCACAGGCCCAGGCGGTGCTCGCGCCGCAGGTAGGCCAGGAAGTCGTGGATCTGGGCGTTGAGCTCGAAGCGGTTCGGGCTCTTGGCCACCGGGACCAGGATGTCCAGGCGAATCCACACGTCCAGCAGGTTGGTGATGTCCTGGGGCGTACTGTCGAGCTGTTGTGCGGCCAGTTGCCCGCGCAGCTCGGCCAGGCTCAGGGTGCCCCCGTCGAAGCGCTCGCACAACGGCTCGAGCAGGGCCCAGTGTTCGGCTAGGGCGCGCAGGACGCGCTTGGGTTCGATCATTGGCGGGTCGACTCGCTGCCAAGTAAAAGCGCCGATTGTACTGCATCAGGGGGGGATCGATTCACCCCCTGATCGTTTGCCGGTGTTGTCGGGCGGTTTTGTGCCTGCAACGGCGGCGTAACGGCGGTAGAATGCTCGCCCCGACTTATCCACAGATGGCCGCCCTTTGCTTACCGAGTCCCGCCGCCGCGCCTACCTGAACGCCATGCAAGTGGTGCACTGGCTGCCGCGCGCCGAACTGCCGTTCGCCGCGCCATCGCGTCCCGAGCTGCTGCGGGTACCCGAACCGCTGGTCGAGGCGCCGGTGGTGCTGCCGGCAGTGGTGGCCAAGGCGTCTGCACCGGCTGCCAAGCCGGCCGAGCGGCCAAAAATCGAGATTCCGCGACCGACGGTCAGCGCCAAGCCGGCCAGCAAGCCGGTGCTCGATGCCGAAGAAACCGCCGCCGTGGTCAAGCCGGTGCTGGTACCGCCGCCCCGCTTTGCCTTGCAGTTGCTGCGTGCCGGCGATTGCCTGGTGCTGGTGGAGCTGGTCACCGGCCAGCCGTTCCAGAGCCGCGACCCGTCCTACCTGCTGCTCAAGGACATGCTGCGCGCCGCCGGCCTGCCCGACAGCCCGCAGATCATCGGCGAGCCGGTACGCTGGCCGTTGCTGGTGCGCGGCACCCTCGACCAGGGCCCGCTGGCGGCGCGTGATTTTGTCCAGGGTTTCATCCAGGCCCGCCTTGAAGAGGCGCCCTGCAGCTGCCTGTGGCTGGTCGGCCTGCCGGCGGTGCGCTTTGCCGGTGAAGCCGACGAGCAGGCGTACTACCGCGAATTGCCGGTGGAGGGCCTGGGCAACTGCTGGGCCTTGCCTGGCCTTGAACTGTTGATGGACGAGCCCGCCCGCAAGGCGCACGTCTGGCAAGCCATGCGCCGGCTGATGGCGCGCTGGAAACCACGCAATGAGTGACAACATCAGTTTTCGCCGCATGACCGAGGCGGATCTGGATGCCGTGCTGAAGATCGAATACGCCGCCTTCAGCCACCCGTGGACCCGGGGGATCTTTCTCGACGGGCTGAAGAACTACGAAATCTGGCTGATGTTCGAAGGCCAGCAGCAGGTGGGCCACGGCGTGATCAACGTGATCATCGACGAGGCGCACCTGCTCAACATCACCGTCAAGCCCGAAAGCCAGGGCCGTGGCCTGGGCCTGCGCCTGCTCGAAGAGCTGATGAAGCGCGCCTACGCCAGCAACGGCCGCGAGTGCTTCCTCGAAGTGCGCGCCAGCAACCAGTCGGCGTATCGCCTGTACGAGCGCTTCGGCTTCAACGAGATCGGCCGACGGCGCGACTACTACCCGGTGGCTGGTGGCCGCGAAGATGCGCTGGTGATGGCCTGCACGCTGTTCGAAGAATAACCCTTCAGCGCTCGCGCTTGCCGTCCAGCGGGTCGCGGCGCGCCAGTTCGGCCTCGTCCAGGCCGTTGCCGCCGCCAATGTCATCTTCGTCGACTACGCTCAGGTCCCAGTCGGCCGGGTGGTCGTCGCCGACTTCATCGGCTGAGCGGGCGCCGTCTTCGGGGATCAGGGTTTCGGGCGTCAGGTCATCGTCGCTGGGGTCGTAGTGCGTGTCGGTCACCGGTGGGTCTTGATCGAAGTCCAGCGGCTGCACCGAGCCCATCTGGTCCTCGATGGTATCGATCGGTGCGGGTTCCGGGGCATGCGGCGGGCGATGTGATTCGGTCATGTCTATTCTCCTGCGGGTGGCCTCTAAGGGATGGACCGGCCACTGGCGGGAAGATTCAAAGGCGTGACCCGAACGGGGTGGCGCCAGTCACACATGCGCATTCCCATGAGGCTTGACCATGCACGATCTACAAGAACTGATTGATAACAACGCGCGCTGGGCCGATGCGATCAAGCAGGAAGATCCGGACTTCTTCGCCAAGCTGGCGCGTCAGCAGACTCCGGAATTCCTCTGGATCGGCTGTTCGGATGCGCGGGTGCCGGCCAACGAGATCGTCGGCATGCTGCCGGGCGACCTGTTCGTGCACCGCAACGTGGCGAACGTGGTGCTGCACACCGACCTCAACTGCCTGTCGGTGATCCAGTACGCGGTGGACGTACTCAAGGTCAAGCACATCCTGGTGACCGGGCACTACGGTTGCGGCGGCGTGCGGGCCTCGATGCAGGACCGCCAGCTGGGCCTGATCGACGGCTGGCTTCGGGCGATTCGCGACGTGTACTACGAGCATCGTGTGGAATTGTCCAAGCTGGCGACCGAGGAAGAGCAGGTCGACCGCCTGTGCGAGCTGAACGTGATCCAGCAGGTGGCGAACGTGGGGCACACCAGCATCGTGCAGAACGCCTGGCATCGCGGGCAGAGCCTGTCGATCCATGGGTGCATCTACGGGATCAAGGATGGCCTGTGGAAAAGCCTGAACACCACCATCAGCGGGTTCGAGCAGCTGCCGCCGCAGTACCGGTTGCGTCCGCAGGACTGACCGCCCATTGGCTGTTGCAGGAGCCAGCCTGGCTGGCGAAGGCCGCGCTACCTGTCCGTGGTGCGGCCTTCGCCGGCAACGCCGGCTCCTACAGGTTGCGTAACGCCCGCGTCATCACCCCCGTATTGCACTTGGCATGGGCCTGCTCCGGCGTCATCTGGCGTACCGTGCGGAAAAACAGCCCGCAGGTCTGCTTCTTCTCCTTCACCTGCCATTTTTGCGTGCATGCCCCCAGCGTGGCACTTGCATCAGCCTTCGGGTTGCGCCCCATTCCCGCCTGCCAGCACGCCGCGCTCAAGTCCTGCCCCATCATCCGCAAACCGGCCGCATCGGCCTTGTCCGGGTCGTTGTCGTTGTTCTTCGGGTCGGCGGCGTACCAGATCGCGCTCGGGTGATTTGCGCCCAGCACCGGCACGTTGCGCCCAGGCACCGGGCTGATGCTCACCAGCCCCAGTACCTTCACCTCTGGCCCGTACTGCTGCTGCACCCAGCTGCGCACCGGCGCACCGAACGCCACCATCGGCAGGCTGGCGCCGTCAGCGGCCGCGGTCATGTCCCTGACCATGCGCACCTGGTAGTCGGTGAAATACCCGTACACCCCTTCAAGGTCCTTGCCGGCACTGGCTGGCGCGGCAATCGGCGCGATGTCCACGATGGTCTGGTAGGCCGGGGTGTGTTGCGCCGGCACGCCGTTGAAGGTCAGCAGCTGGGCCCAGCGGTCGGTGGTGTTGGAGCGCAGGTAGTCCTGGGCCTGGGTCAGCGAGTAGTCCGGCGGAAAGTGCAGCAGCTCGATGCTGCGCCGGTTCTCCAGGGCCATGCCCAACGGCAGGAACAACGCCCAGTTGTACGCCCACTTGCCCTCGCGATTGAGCCGGTCGGCACCTGCATAGGCCAGTTCGCCGCTGTCGAGCAGGGCCTTGAGCGGGGCAGCGTAGGTGGTCGGTACGCCGCTGATGTCGGCATGCAGCTGGTCGTGCTCGCGACGCACCGTCACCGTGGCGGTCGGGTAGCCATCGCGCTGCACGCTCTGGGTCAGGTAGTGCTCCACGGTGCGCTCCAGCGACCAGTCGCGAAAGCAGATCACCCCGCAGTTGTTGGGGTAGGCGAATAGGCGGGTCACGCGCTGCGCATCGCCCAGCGGTACGCGGGCGTCGGCCAGCACGGCGCTGCTGGCGGCAAGGGCGATCAGGCCCAGGGCAAAAGGTGTACGCATGTTCAACTCCTTGTCGATGAACTCCCGATGTGCGGAAGGCTTGCCATACTGGGGTAGTTCTCAGGACGAGGGGAAGGGGGCAGGACCATGAAGGGGTATCCGGGCATTGCACTGTTCGCCGGGCTGTTGAGCGTGTTGCCGGCCCACGCCGACGAGCGCGACCTGTGGTCGTTCGCGCAGTGGACGGGCAGCCACGATACGCGCGCGTTTCGCGAAATGCTGGTGCAGGCGCGGCTGTATGGGGTAGTGCCGTTGTACCAGCTGCTGCGCTCGGCCAGCGACTGGCGCCTGTGCAACGCCGAGCCGTTCGCCGTGGCGCCGCCCGACCAGTGGCCGGCGGTACGCTCGACCCTGCACTTGCTCAAGACCCTGGGCGAGCAGCAGCGCCTGAAAACCTACGAAGTGGTCTCGGCCTATCGCAACCCCACCCTCAACCGCTGCGCCGGTGGTGCCCGCGACAGTGCGCATACCCGCGCCTTCGCGGTCGACCTGCTGCTGCCGGCGTGGGCCGATCCGCGACCATTGTGCGAGTTCTGGCAGACCCAGGGCCAGGCCTGGAACATGGGGCTTGGCCGCTACCCGTCGGGGCGCATCCATATCGACACCGCCGGCTACCGCACCTGGGGCGGCGACCTGAGTGCCGACTCGTCGTTTTGCCCGCGCCTGGCGCCCAGCTCCTGAACAGCTCGGCGATGGCGGGGCGAGGAACTCCTGGGCCCCGCAAGGTACGGAAGTAGTTCACCCCCTGCACATCAACCCGCCCCGAGGAACCGCCCCATGCTCGAATCGACCTGGACTGCGCTCAAGCATCATCAGCGTGTGCGCGAGATTGTCGTGGTGCTGGCCAACTTCGGCGCCCAGGACGTGCTGTTCCGCCTGGGGCTGGGCAGGCTGCTGGGGGAGGCCGAAACGGTGGCCGGCCTGCCCGCCGACGACGGCACCCCGCAACGCGTGCGGCGGGCGCTGGAGGCGCTGGGCCCGACCTTCGTCAAGCTCGGGCAGATCCTCTCCAGCCGCAGCGACATTTTGCCGTCGGCATGGATCGACGAGTTGCAGGCCCTGCACAGCAGCGCCGCTACCTTGCCCTGGGCGCAGCTGCAGGCCCAGGTGCTCGAAGACCTGGGCGCCGAACTGGACCAGGTGTTCGCCGAGTTCGACACCACCCCGCTGGCGGCGGCGTCCATGGCCCAGGTGTATCGGGCACGCCTGCTCGGGGGCGAGGAGGTGGTGGTCAAGGTTCAGCGTCCGGGGCTGCGGCGCAAGATGACCGCCGACCTGCAGTTGCTCGAAAGCGTTGCGCAACTGGTCGAGCAAAACACCGCCCTGGCCGACTACCAGCCGCGCAAGATGGTGCGGCAACTGGCCCGGGCCATGCTCGAAGAGCTGGACTTCACCCAGGAAGGCAGCCACTGCGACGCGGTGGCGGCCAATTTCGCCAGCCAGCCGCACATCGTCATTCCGCGCATCTACTGGGCCCACAGCAGCGAGCGGCTGCTGGTGCAGCAGTACCTGCCCAGCCATACCCCGCTGGAGCGCGAGGCGCTGATCGAGCAGGGCCTGGACCCGAGCCTGCTGGCCAGCCGCGGCGCCGCCGCGTTCATCAAGATGCTGCTGGAGGACGGGCTGTTCCATGGCGACCCGCACCCGGGCAACCTCAAGGCCATGGACGACAACCGCGTGGGCTTCATCGACTTCGGCATGGTCGGGCGCCTTGGCGAGCGCCGTCGGCTGGAGGTGATGACGTTCATGCGCGCCCTGACCGAGGGCAACAGCGATGCACTGGTGACGGTGCTGGTGGACTGGAACGACGACGGCGTGCGCAACATGCCCGCCATCGAGCAGGCGGCCGGCGAGTACATGGCGCGTCACGGCGGCAAGGCGCTGAAGATGGGCGCGCTGATCGAGGATTTTCTGGGGCTGATGCGCGAATACCGCCTGCTGCTGCCCCCGGACCTGCTGGTGCTGTTCAAGGCCCTGGTGACCGCCGACGGCGTACTGACCCGGCTGGACCCGCAACTGGACCTGGTGGCCACCGCCAGACCGGCGATCAGGGCTCAGCTCAAGGCGCAGCTGAGCTGGAAGATCGCCAGGCGCCTGGGGCTCGATGGCCTGGAACTGGGACGCGGCCTGCTCGGCGAATTGCCGCAGCTGACACGGCTGCTGGTGAACCGCTTCAAGCATGGTGTGCTGGAGATGCGCGTCGATGTGCCGGGGCTGGAGCGCCTGGAGCGTTCGTTGCGCCTGGCCTCGACGCGGCTGTCGCTGGCGTTGCTGATCAGTGCGCTGGTGATTGCCTTCGGCCCGCAGATCGCCGCTGCCGGGCCGGTGTGGCTGGGCTTGCCCGCCGTCAGCTGGCTGGCGGCTATCGCCACCCTGGGCGGCTTGCTGGCGTTTTTGCGCAGCCTGTTCAAGAGCCCGTGAGCCAGTCGGCAAAGCGCCGCTGCGCCGTGCCGGCAGCGAAGGGCTCGGGGCTCAGCAGGTAGTAGGCCGAACCGTCCTCGGTGAACCCGTAGGGTGCCACCAACTGCCCGCTGTCGAGCTCGTCCTGCACCATCATGCGCGAGGCCAGCGCCACGCCCAGCCCGGCCAGGGCTGCCTGGATGCACAGGTAGAAGTGTTCGTAGCCGGCGCGGCTGCTGCCCCTGGCCGACTGGCCGCTCAGGCGCAGCCAGTGCTTCCAGGCGTCGGGACGGGTGGCGCTGTGCAGCAGGCGGGTACCGGCAAAGCCCTTGTCGGGCAGTGCCAGGTCGGCGCGACACACCGGCCCTACTGCCTCGTTGCAGAGCTTGAGGCTGTGCAGGCTGGCATCCCAGTGGAAGTCGTCGCGGCGCAGCGCCAGGTCGATGCCGCTGCGGGCAAAGTCCACCGGCCCGCCGGCGGCCACCAGGTGCAGCTGGATGTCCGGGTGCGCGGCATGGAACGCCGGCAGCCGCGGGATCAGCCACTTCATCGCGATGGTCGGCTCGCATGACAGCACCAGCACGTTGTCGCGGGCCTGCTGCAGGCGTTGCACGCTGGCGTGCAGCTGCTCGAACACCGACAGGGTGGTGTCGTGCAGGGCGCGCCCGGCCGGCGTGAGGAAAATGGCGCGGTTGCGCCGCTCGAACAACTGCACCCCCAGGGATTCTTCCAGCAGACGCACCTGACGGCTCACCGCACCGTGGGTGACGTTGAGCTGTTGGGCGGCGCGCACGAAGCTTTCGGTCTGGGCGGCGACGTCGAAATAGCGAAAGGCGGCGAGGGCGGGCAGTTTCATATGTGTGAGGAAAACTAGCGGATTTGCGCCACTATAAATCGCTTTCTTGCCGTGCTGAAGCTTTCGATAATGGCGCTGCGCAGAATCATCTGCGTCATTTCATGGAGTATCGACGGTGGGTGAATTGCTGGCGGTGGCCTTGATTACCGTGTTGGCGGTGATCAGCCCGGGGGCGGACTTTGCCATGGTGACACGCAGCAGCTATGCGTTTGGCAGGCGCAGCGGATTGCTCGCCGCCCTGGGGATTGCCTGCGGCGTGCAGGTGCATGTGGTGTACACGGTGCTGGGGGTGGCAGTGCTGATCAGCCAGTCGCCGGGGCTGTTCATGGCCATGAAGGTGGTGGGAGCAGGGTACCTGATCTACCTGGGGTATCGGTCGCTGCGCACTCGTGCGCCGGTGGCCCTGGAGGGCGCGGTGGGGGTGACGGGGCGCGGTGCATGGGGGGCGTTCGCATCGGGCTTTCTGACCAATGCGCTGAACCCCAAGACCATGCTGTTCGTGGTCAGCGCCTACAGCCAGGTGGTGCAGCCGGGGGCCTCGCTGGGGCTCAACTTTGCCTATGGGGCGTTCATGTCGCTGGCGCATTGGGTGTGGTTCAGCCTGGTGGCGCTGTTCTTTTCGCGGGAGGCGTTGCGCCAGGCGATGCTGCGCCGCCAGCGCATGGTGGACCGGGTGATCGGGGTGGCGTTGATCGGCCTGGGGGTGGCGGTGGTGTTCGTGAATGTGCGCTGAGCGCCTGGCCGCTGCGCTGGCTTGCCAGCGAAAGGCGCACCACCGATCCCGCCATTGCATCTCCCACCAGCGGCGCCATAAGATATAACCATTCTCATTTAGTGCCACCGACATGAAAGCCACCCCACCCGCCGACAGTCTCGCTTCGTTGTACAAGGGCTACCACGGCTGGCTGCTGGTGTGGCTGCGCCAACGCCTGGACTGCCCGCACAACGCTGCCGACACGGCCCAGGACACTTTCATGCGCCTGCTCAGCGCCGGCAGCTATGTGGCCCCGCGCGAGCCGCGGGCGTTCCTGGCTACCGTGGCGCGGCGTCTGCTGATCGACCGCGGGCGCCGGCAGAAGCTCGAACAGGCCTACCGCGAAGCGCTCGCCCGGCACGTCGAGTACCTCGACCAGGCACCTTCTCCCGAGCAGATGCTGGCCGCGCTCCAGGCCCTGGAGCACATCGCCCGTGCCCTCGACCTGATGAGCGTGCGCGCCCGCGAAGTGTTCATCCTGCGTCACCTCGAAGGGCTCAGCCATGCCGAGATCGCCGCACGCCTGAACGTCTCGACCAAGACGGTGCAGAACCACCTGGTGCAGGCCCTGCTGCACTGCCACGCTGCCACAGATCCTGCCCTGTGAACCTGCCTGCGGCCACGCTGCGCAAGGCTGCCGAATGGCTGGTGCGCCTGGACGACAGCGCCAGTGCCGGCGACCAGCAGGCCTTCGAGGCATGGCTGGCCAGCGACCCGCAGCACCTGGAGGCCGTGCGCCAGTTGCAGGGCAGCCTCGCGCCACTGCGTGAACTGCCCCGTGCGCCGGCCCGCGCGGCGCTCAAGCGCATTGCGCCGCAACCCCGTGGCAAGCGCGCGCTCAAGGCGCTGGCAATCAGCCTGGGCCTGCTGCTGCCGGCCGGCCTGGTGCTGCAGCACTATCCACCGGCTTATCTGATGGCCGATATCCGTACCGGCAGCGGCCAGTGGACTACACAGCAATTGCCGGACGGCAGCCGCATCAGCCTGGATGGCCGGTCGGCGGTCGACCTGCAGTTCGACGCCCAATCGCGCACCCTGCGCCTGCTCAGTGGCGAGATCCTGCTGGATGTGGCCAAGGACGCCAGTCGCCCGTTCCGCGTGGTCACCGAACACGGCAGCATCCGTGCCCTGGGCACCCGCTTCATGGTCGAGCGCAGCGAGCACAGCACACGCCTGGCCATGCTCGAGTCGAGCACCGAGGTCAAGAGCGCCGGCAGCAGCCGCACGGTCAGCGCCGGCCAGCAGGTGCGCTTCGACGCCACTGGCATCCAGCCACTCCAGGCGGTCGACGCCGCTGGGCTGGAGCAGGCCTGGGCCAGCCACCAGATGATGGTCAAGGAGCAGCCGCTGGGCGAGGTGCTGGAGCGCCTGGCACGCAATCACGGCGGCTACCTGCTGTTCGATGCCAAGGCGCTGGCGCACCTGAACGTGACCGCCGTGTTGCCCGCCGACGACAGCGAGCGGGCGTTGCGCCTGCTGGCGCGCAGCTTCCCGATCCGGGTGCAGCACTACACCCCGTGGGTCACGCGAGTCACTCTTGAATAGAAATCCTTATCAAACGCTTCCAGTTCCCGTTACCTGTGCGTCCTTGTATTAGCCAATACATCGGAGAGTCGGGAACATGCCTTCACACAAGCCCCTCAAGCCCAGCCGCGCCCTGGCGCTGGCGGTTCATCTAGCCCTCGGCACGCTGCCGCTGCTGGCCCTGCAGCCGGCGCATGCGCAACAGCAGGTGCAGCGCTATGCCATCCCGGCCGGGGCGCTGGGCGACGTGCTGAGCCGTTATGCCCGCGAGTCGGGGGTGGCCATTTCGTTCAATGCCGGCCAGGTCGCCAACCTGTCCAGCGCCGGGCTGCAGGGCAACTATGCCCTGCAGGACGGCTTCGCCGCGCTGCTGTACGGCCACGGCCTGCAGGCCCAGGCCAGCAGCGACGGCTACGTGCTGGTGGCGCTGCCGGCGGCCAACGGCGCGGTGGAGCTGGGCGCCACCAGTATCAACGGGCAGGTGCTGGGGAGCACCACCGAGGGTACCGGCTCCTACACCACCGGGCCGATGCAGACGGCCACCAAGCTGCCCCTGAGCATCCGCGAAACCCCGCAGTCGGTGAGTGTGATCACCCGCCAGCGCATGGACGACCAGGACATGCAGAGCCTGGAAGATGTGCTCAAGAACACCCCCGGCATGTCCATGACCAAGGACGGCCCGCAGCGCCCGACCTTCTATGCTCGCGGCTTCACCGTCGAGAACCTGATGAACGACGGGCTCTCCAACGACCTGTCGCATTACCTCTCGCGGGACATGAACTCCACGCCCGACATGGCGATCTACGACCACGTCGAGGTGGTGCGCGGCGCCACCGGCCTGATGCAGGGCTCGGGCACGCCGTCGGCGGCGATCAACATGGTGCGCAAGCGCCCCACGGCCGACCCGCGCCTGAGCATCACCGGCAGTGCCGGCAGCTGGGACAACTACCGTACCGAGGTCGACGGCTCCGGCGCGCTCAACGACAGCGGCACCCTGCGCGGCCGGATGGTCACCGCCTACCAGACCCGCAACAGCTTCCAGGACGTGGCCGATACCGAGCGCTCGGTGTTCTATGCCATCGGCGAGGCCGACCTGAGCGACAACAGCACCTTCACCCTGGGGCTGTCGAACCAGAGCGTCAACAACACCTCCACCTGGGGCGGCCTGCCCACTGGCATCGACGGCAGCGACCTGCACCTTTCGCGCTCCACCTACCTGGGCAACGACTGGGAATACTGGGACCAGGACAACACCACCCTGTTCAGCCGCCTGGACTATCGCCTGGACAACGACTGGAAGCTGCTGCTGGCGGCCAGCCGCACCTGGTCGAAGCTCAAGATGCTCGGCAGCATGACCGAGCGCATGGGCGATGAGGGCGAGGTGTTCGGCCAGTACCTGGGGCAGTACCACTACGACGACGAGCAGAGCAGCTATGACGCCTATGCCACCGGACCGTACCAGTTGCTGGGGCGTACACACGAACTGGTGGTGGGGGCCAGCCGCCGCGAGCTGACCTTCGAGGGCAAGGGCAACTACAGCGACGACCTGATCGGCATGAACATCCATGCCTGGGACCCCGGCAGCCTGCCCAAGCGTCGCCTGGACCTGAACTACTGGCACCAGGACCGCGAAACCTCGCAGACCGGCACCTACGTCACGTCGCGCTTCAACCTGGCCGACGACCTGAAGCTGATCGTGGGCGGGCGCCTGGACTGGTACGACAGCGAATCCCAGACCCGCAACGGCACGCGCCTGGGCAAGCCTGTCAACGTGAGCGTCACGCGCAACCTGACCCGCTACGCCGGGGTGATCTACGACCTGGATGCGCAGCATTCGGTGTACGTGAGCTACACCGACATCTTCAAGCCGCAGTCCGAGCAGGATGCCAGCGGCAGCGAACTCAAGCCGATCGAGGGCAAGAACTACGAGGTGGGGATCAAGGGCGAGTACTTCGACGGCGCATTGAATGCCAGTGCCGCGGTGTTTCGCATCGACCAGGAGAATCGCGCCAAGACCCTGGAGCGCTACCAGTGCTCCGACATGGTGCCCAGCTGCTCCGAGGCGGCGGGCAAGCTGCGCAGCGAGGGTATCGAGCTGGAAGTGAACGGCACCGTGCTGCCGGGCTGGGAACTGGGCGCGGGCTACACCTTCGCCCAGGTCAAGTACGTGAAGGACGGCGACCCGGCCAACGAGGGACGGCTGTTCGACACCGACATCCCGCGGCACGTGTTCAAGGCGTTCACGACCTACCAGCTGCCGGGCGAGCTCGAGCGCTGGAAGGTCGGCGGCGGGGTGTACCGGCAGAATGCGATCTACAACAAGGGTGACAACTGGTACGCCACCGACAGCACCTACCGCATCGAGCAGGATGCCTACACCTTGGTCGACCTGATGCTCAGCTACAAGGCCTCCGAGCACCTGGACGTGCGCCTGAACGTGAACAACGTGTTCGACACCAGGTACTACCAGAGCATTGCCACCAACACGGTGTATGGCGGCAACTTCTACGGTGACCCACGCAATGCGATGCTGACGTTGCGCTGGTCGCTCTGAAAGGATCAGGCCGGCTCCTGCGGGCGTGCAGGAGCCGGCCTTGCCGGCGAAGCGGCCGGCACTTTTCTTCAGGCATGAAAAAAGGGCCTACCTTTCGGTAAGCCCTTTTTAGTACTTGGTGGCTACACAGGGACTTGAACCCCGGACCCCAGCATTATGAATGCTATGCTCTAACCAACTGAGCTATGTAGCCAAGTGGCGCGCATTATTCGCCCGAAACGATGTTGTGTCAACACCCAATTTCAAAAAATTTAACGCCCGATCAACCGCTTAGCCAAAAACCCCTCAGAACCTGTAGGTGAAGTTGGTCATCACGTTGCGTGGTGCGCCGTAGGTGCCGTACAGGCCGGCCATGCTGTAGTACTCGCGGTCGAACAGGTTGTTCAGGTTCACCGAGGCTTCCAGGTGCTCGTTGATGTCGTAGCGCGCCATCAGGTTGGCGATGGCATAGCTGCCCTGGGTGAAGGTGTGCAGGTCGTTGCCCACCTTGCTCTGCCAGTTCACGCCACCGCCCACGGTCACCTTGTCCAGCACCCCCGGCAGGCGATAGCTGGTGAAGGTCTTGAGGCTGTGACGCGGCAGCACGGTGTTGATGCGCTCGTCCTGGTTGTCGGTGGTCAGGGTATAGGCATACCCCGCCGACGCCTGCCAACCCTCGGCCAGTTCGCCGTTGATCTCCATCTCGATGCCTTTGGAGGTGGTGTCCTGCTTGGCCTCGTACACGTTGTCGTGCTGCCAGATCGCCAGGTTGTCCTGTTCGAGCTTGAACACCGCCACGCTGGAGTTCAGCTTGCCGTCGAAGTGGCTGCCCTTGATGCCCATCTCGTAGCCGATGCCCTGCATCGGGTCGATGGGCTTGAATTGCGCGTCCTGCACCCACGACCCCTGCGGGTTGAAGATCTTGGTGTAGCTGGCATACAGCGACCAGGTGTCGTTCAGGTCGTACACCACCCCGGCATAGGGGATGAACACGCCGGTTTCCTTGCGGTCGGTGTTGCTGCTGGCCGCGCCATAGGGGCGGTCCTCGGTCTTGCGCTCCCAGTCGATCAGGCGGCTGCCCAGGATCAGGTTCAGGTCGTCGCTCAGGTGCAGGCGGGTGGTGAGGTAGGCGGCGTACTGGTTTTCTTCCTGTGACGACTTGCCGCTTTCGGTAAACGCCGGCTTGGGCTGCTTGCCGTCCCAGTCGAAGATGTTGTCGATCGACGCACCCGGGGTGGCGTTGTAGTCGTAGCGCCAGCCGCCCCACTCGGGCACGCTCTGGCTGAACTGCGACAGGGTCACGCCGCCAATCAGTTCGTGCTCGCGCTCGAACAGGCTGAACGGGCCGGTCACGTACAGGTCCAGGTTGTCCTGGCGCGGGGTGCCCGAGAAGCGCACCGGCAGCTGGCTCATGCCGCTGCCGTCCGGGTTCAGGTCGCCCATGACGAAGCCGAACAGCTCATCGAACTTGTTTTCCGAGTGGCTGTACTCGAGCTTGCCGCTCCAGCCGTTGCCCAGTTGCTGCTCCACCGAGGCGAAGTAGCTGGTCTGTTCGTGGTCGTTGTACGACCAGGTGGGTGCGCTGTTGATCGAGCGGCTGAGGTTGCTGCGCTCACCGTTGCTGAACCGGGTGGGCAGGCCGCTGCGCAGCGGCGAGTCGACGTCGGTGCGCAGGTAGCTCAAGCCCAGGGTCAGCAGGGTGTCTTCGCTCAGGTCGAATTCGGTGATGCCGTACAGCAGCTGGGTGTCCTGCTTGTAGCGGTCGACCCAGGCCTTTTCGGTCTTGTAGTCGGCCACCAGGCGGCCGCGCACGTTGCCGCTTTCGGTCAGCGGGCCGGACACGTCGAAGCCGCTGCCGTAGCGGTCCCAGGTGCCGGCCGAGCCGGTGATGCTGGCCTGGCCCTCGTAGGTGGGGCGCTTGCGGATCAGGTTGATGGTCGCCGACGGGCTGCCCATGCCGCTGATCAGGCCGCTGGCGCCGCGCACGATCTCCACCCGGTCGTACATCGCCATGCTTTGGGTGTAGTTATCCATGCGCGTGGTGGTAGGCACGCCGTCCACTTCGTAGTTCTGGATCACGAAGCCGCGCGAATAGTAGCTGTCGCTCTCGGCGCCCAGGCCGTCACGGGTGACGATGATGCCCGGGGTGGCTTCCAGGGTATCGGTCAGGGTGCTCAGGCGCTGGTCGTCCAGGCGCTGGCGGGTCATCACGGTCAGCGCCTGCGGGGTTTCCCTGGGCGTGAGGTTCAGGCGCGTCGAACTGCTGGAGGAGTAGGTGGTGTACAGCCCGGTGCCTTCGGTGGTCGAGCCTGGCGCCTTGCCCGAAATGCTCACGGCATCCAGTTGCAGGCCGCTGCCCAGATCCACCGGCAGCTCGATCAGGAAGCTGTTGGGGTTGGGCTGGCTCAGCCGTGCGCTGCTGCCGGTGAGGGTGCGCAGCGCCTGTTCGGCGGTGTACTGGCCCTGCACCTCGGGGGACACGATGCCCGCTACCTGGTTGGCGTCATAGATCACCTGGTAGCCGCTTTGCGCGCTGAACAGCTCGATGGCATCGACCAGCGACTGCGTCGAGATATGGAAATCGATGCGTTGCGTCTGGGCCTGAGTGGCCTCGGCGGCCTGCACGGCGGCGCCTGGCAGCAACGCCAGCAGGCTGGCGGCCAGGATCGCGCTGGCCAAGGGTCGACGGGTGAATGCGACGTCACGTGGGTACTGCATGGTTCCTCCCCCAAGAAGGTGCAAATGGTAATGCTTCTTATGTTGGGGGTGTGACGCAGCAGAAACGGGAATTACCGCGCCGTCGGCAAAATATTTTCAGCGCACGATCAGCCAGTGCCCCAACACGGCATCGGCACGCAGTTTCTGGCTGCTGAGCAGGGCATCGAGGGCGCTGTCGGCCTGGTCCAGGTTGAAGCTGCCGCTGACCCGTCGCTGGCCGGCGGCCTCGTTGAGCAGCACCAGGCGGGTGCCCTTGTAGGTGGCCAGCTGTTCGAGCACCTGCTGCAACGGCACATCGCGCACCCGCAGCTGACCGTCGCGCCAGGCCAGCAGGCGTTCGGCATCCACCGTCTGCGGCGCATCGAGCCGTTCGCCGTGCAGGGTCAGGCGCTGGCCGGGGCTCAGGCGCTGGCGCTGGCTGGCGGTGCTGACCTCGACGCTGCCGCTGAGCAGCACCACGTCATCGTGCTCGCCACGGCTGACCGAAAAGCGCGTGCCCAGCACCTGCACCCGGGCCTGGTCGACCTCCACCACGAAGGGCCTGCCGTCGTGCACCACGTCGGCGAACACCCGGCCCTGGCGCAGGCGCACGGTGCGGGTGTCGCCGTCGAGGTCGATGTCCACCGCGCTGGCGCTGTCCAGGCGCAGGCGCGAACCGTCGGCCAGTTGCACCTCGCGGCGCTCGCCGGCGGCGGTGGCGTAGTCGCTGCCCAGCGTGTGCAGCGAGGGCACCAGCAACCAGCTCAGGCCGGCGCCCAGCAGCAGGCTGGCGGCGGCCGCATACAGCGGCCAACGGCTTTTCTTGGCGCGGTGCCGGTCGGCCTTGCGCACCCGGTGGGCGGGCAGCTCCAGGGTCTGCCAGAGCTGTTCGACGGCGGCCAGCGCGGCGGCGTTCTGTGCGTCGTGCACCCAGGCGTCGAAGGCGTCGCGTTCGGTGGGCGTGAGGTCATCGGCACGGCGCCGGGTAAACCAGTGCAAGGCCTGCTGTTCGCGTTCAGCGCTGGGGGAGTGATCGGGCGTCATTCGGCTTCGTTCGGCTGGCGCGCGTGCAGGGCGGCGGCCGCGCAGTGGCTCAGGGCTTTGTTCAGGTGGCGCTCCACGGCGCGGGGCTCCAGGCCCAGGCGTGCGGCGATGTCCTTGTAGCTCATTTGCTCGACCCGGGCCAGCAGAAACACCTCGCGGGTGGGCGAAGGCAGGCCGTCGATCAGGCGCTCCAGATGGTCGAGGGTATTGCCGGCCACGGCGCTGCGCTCGGGGCTGGTGTCGGTGAGCAACTGGTCGAGGGCCTGCTCGTCGCTGACCCCGCGCACCTGGTTGCGGCGCGCGTGGTCGATGCTCAGGTTGCTGGCGATGCGGTAGAGGAAGGCGCGCAGGTTGCCGACCTCGCTGCGCTCGCTGTGCATCAGGCGCACGAAGGCGTCCTGCAAGAGGTCGCGCGCGGTCTCCCGGCAGCGCACCCGACGGGTGAGAAAGGCCAGCAGCTCGTTGCGGTGACGCTGGTAGAGCAGCGTCAGGCTTCGGTCTTCCTGATTGTCGGGCATGGAGTGGTCGGGGCTCGCTATGGGTGTGGGAGCGGGCTTGACCCGCGATGCAGTCACCGCGCATGTGCCTGGCTCCGCGGCGATGCAATCGCGGGTCAAGCCCGCTCCCACAAGTGCTCGCGATGCTAGCGTTACTGAGAATTATTAACAAGTAGCCCACTCACTGAAAAGAATAGTGCGCTTGCTAACGAATTCTGGATAATTGGATCCCGACCACCCGATGGACGTTTTCCCATGGCCTTGAGCACTGCCCCGTCAAGTACGCCCGCCAGCACCGCCGCGCCCAGCCAGAGCAGCCCGCTGGTGATGCGCATCATCGCTGCCTGTGCGCTGGCGCACCTGATCAACGACCTCATCCAGGCGGTGCTGCCGTCGATCTACCCGCTGCTCAAGGCCAACTACGGGCTGAGCTTCACCCAGGTGGGGCTGATTACCCTGACCTTCCAGATCACCGCCTCGCTGCTGCAACCGGCCGTCGGTTTCTATACCGACCGCAAGCCGATGCCCAACCTGCTGCCCCTGGGCACCCTGTGCACCCTGGTGGGCATCGTGATGCTGGCGTATGTCGGCAGCTTCCCGATGATTCTGCTGGCTGCGGCACTGGTGGGCATCGGCTCCTCGACCTTCCACCCGGAAACCTCGCGCATCGCGCGCCTGGCCTCGGGCGGGCGCTTCGGCCTGGCGCAGTCGACCTTCCAGGTCGGCGGCAATGCCGGCTCGGCGTTCGGGCCGCTGCTGGCTGCCGCCATCATCATCCCGTTCGGCCAGGGCAACGTGGTGTGGTTCGGCCTGTTCGCGCTGTTTGCAGTGATCGTCACCTACGGCCTGAGCCGCTGGTACCGCGGCCACCTGGCGCTGTTCAAGGCCAAGGCCGGCCAGGCCGCCACCCACGGCCTGAGCCGCAACCGGGTGATCGGCGCGCTGGTGGTGCTGGGCCTGCTGGTGTTCTCCAAGTACTTCTACATGGCCAGCCTGACCAGCTACTTCACCTTCTACCTGATCGAGAAGTTCGACCTGTCGGTGGCCAGTTCGCAGCTGTACCTGTTCCTGTTCCTGGGGGCGGTGGCTGCCGGGACCTTCTTCGGCGGGCCGATCGGCGATCGCATCGGGCGCAAGGCGGTGATCTGGTTCTCGATTCTGGGCGTGGCGCCGTTCACCCTGGCGCTGCCGTATGCCGACCTGTTCTGGACCAGCGTGCTCAGCGTGATCATCGGCTTCATCCTGGCTTCGGCGTTCTCGGCCATCGTGGTGTACGCACAGGAGCTGGTGCCGGGCAACGTGGGCATGATCGCGGGGATCTTCTTCGGCCTGATGTTCGGCTTTGGCGGTATCGGCGCGGCGCTGCTGGGCTACCTGGCAGACATTCACGGCATCGAGTACGTGTACACGTTGTGCTCGTACCTGCCGCTGTTCGGGCTGCTGGCGATTCTGCTGCCGTCCACGCGCAAGCGCTGACAGCGCGCCGGCCAGGCGTCGATGCGATTGACGCCTGGCCGGGGTTTCACCTAGAGTGCCGGCCTTCCTTTTCCTGTAGTCGACCCATGAAACGTTTCTCCCGTCCTTGCGCAGCAAAGCCGCCGGTAGTCCAGGCCCTGCTGTGCGACTGGCCGTGCGATACGGTGCTCAAGCGTCGGCGCAGCGTCCTGTTCGCCTTCACCTTTTCTCCTCCGCGCGCCTGAACTGACCGTCGCTTTCAGAACACAGTCATGTTGATGCCTGCGCGCATGTGCGCGTCGGCGGGTTTCGGAGTTGTAGATGAACACGCGTTTGCTGGCGGGCCTTCTGTTCGCCGTTTCGATCGTAGGGTTGAGCCTGGGCGCCACCCTGCCACTGGTTTCCCTGCGCCTGCTCGATGCCGGGGCCAGCACCCTGCACATCGGCATCCTGTCGGCCGCGCCCGCTGCCGGCATGATGCTCTCGGCGTTCCTGGTGGACGCCTGCTGCCGCCACCTCACCCGGCGTACCATCTACCTGCTCAGCTTCGGCCTGTGCGCCCTGAGCGTGGGGCTGATCGAGTGGGCGTTCGACTCCACCTGGCTGCTCGGCCTGCTGCGCCTGGGCATGGGCGTGGGCATGGGGATCGCGATCATCCTGGGCGAATCCTGGGTCAACGAACTGAGCGAAGAGCACAACCGCGGCAAGGTCATGGCGCTGTACGCCACCGCCTTCACCGGTTGCCAGATGCTCGGCCCGACCATGCTTGCGCTGTTCGGCACCCATAGCCCTTGGGTGATCATCGTGGTCAGCGGCTGCTATGCCCTGGCCCTGGCGAGCATCGTGTGGACAGTGCCCAACGACTATGTGGAGCACGGTGACGACGGCGAGAAGAGCTTTTCGCTGGGCGGCTTCTTTCGTGTGGCGCCGGCCCTGTGCATGGGCGTGCTGTTCTTCTCGTTCTTCGATGCGGTGATTCTCTCGCTGCTGCCGGTGTACGCCACCAACCACGCCTACGCGGTGGGCGTGGCGGCGCTGATGGTCACGGTGATCCTGACCGGCGACATGCTGTTCCAGTTGCCGCTGGGCTGGCTGGCCGACCGCTGCGAGCGCACCACGGTGCACCTGGTGTGCGGCGTGGTGGCGATGCTGATCGGCCTGGCGCTGCCGTGGCTGATCCAGGTGCAGTGGCTGCTGTGGCCGGCGCTGGTGCTGCTGGGGGCGGTGGCGGGCGGGGTGTATACCCTGGCGCTGGTGCTGATCGGCCAGCAGTTCAAGGGCCAGGACCTGGTCACGGCCAATGCCAGCGTCGGCCTGTTGTGGGGTGTGGGCAGCCTGGTGGGGCCGCTGGTCAGTGGCGCGGCCATGGACGTCGCCCCCCATGGCCTGCCGATGGCACTGGCGGCGATGGCCGCGCTGTTCGTGTGCTTTGCCCGTAGCTCGCGGCGCAAGGCCTATGCGGCCCGCACCGCGCAGTAGCGGCCGGCCTCAGAAGCTTGCGCGCAGGGTCAGCGAGACGTTGCGCGGGTCGCCGTAGTAGTACCCCGTGGCCGTGGCGCCCACCTTCTTGTAGTAGTGCTTGTCGAACAGGTTGTTGGCGTTGAGCTGCAGCGAATAGTGCTGGTTGAAGCGGTAGCCCAGCAGCGCGCTGTACACCGCATAGCCGCTTTGCGAGGCCACGGCATTGCCGTTGCGCGAGTAGATGTCGCTTTGCGCACTGACCCCGCCACCCACGGTCCAGGCGTCGTATGCCCCCGGCAGGCGGTAGCTGGTGAACAGCTTCAACTGGCGCTTGGGGTCGGTGGGGCGCAGCACGTTGCCGGTGTTGCTGAGGGTGTCCTTGAGGTACTCGGTGGTGGTGTAGGTGTAGCCGCCCGACACCTGCCAGCCGGGCAGCACTTCGCCGGTCACTTCCAGTTCGAACCCTTCGCTGCGGTTCTTGCCGGCGGCCACCTTGCAGTGGCCGCTGGTGTAGTTGGGCAGGCACGGGTCGGGGCTGCCCAGGTCATCCAGGGCGTTGCCCACCTGGTAGATGCGGAACACCGCCAGCGAGGTGTTGAGCCTGCCATCGTAGAACTCGCCCTTCACGCCCAGCTCGTAGGCTTCGCCAGTGACCGGGTCGAGCACCGCGTTGGACGCATCGGTGGCGCTTTGCGGGTTGAAGATCTCGGTGTAGCTGCCGTACAGGCTCAGGTTGCTGTTCAGGTCGTAGATCAGCGCCGCATACGGCACGATCTCGCGGTCGACGCTGTACTTGCCTGAGGTCTTGAGGTTGTTTTCCTGCTTGTAGTCGTACCAGTTGATGCGCGCGCCGATCACCGCGGTCAGCGGGTCGGCCAGCGAGATGCGCCAGGTGGCGTGCGCCGCCTGCTGGGTGGTGCGGGTCATCACCGGCTTTGCGCTGATGTTGATCGACGGCTCGGGCAGGCTGGTCTTGGGGTCCCATTCGCGAATGTCGAACACCCCGGAGGCCGTGAAGTTGGTGGCCGAGGCAGTGGAGTCGTTGCGGATGCGCTCCACGCCCACCATCAGTTCGTGCTCGCGGCCCAGCAGCTGGAAGGGGCCGTTGAGGGTGGCGCTGAGGTTGGTCTGCTCGCTTTCGCCGCCGTCGCCCTCGGTCACCTGGTAGTTCATCAGGTAGGGGTTGGTGGTGCTGGCGCGGGTGAAGTAGGTCTGCTTGAAGCCGTGGTCGTCGAGGCGAAACTGCGTGCGGGTGCCCGATACCTTGAGCGTCCAGTCGTTGTCGAACACATGCTCGAGCTCGGCGAAGGTCTGCAGGTTGCTGCGGTTCCATCGGTTCCAGTCGGCGCCCAGGTAAGTGCTGCGCGAGAGCTTCAGCGGCGAGCCATCGAAGTTGGCCGGCAGGCCGCCCCACGAGCCGGTGGCCTCCAGCTCGGTGTATTCGATGCCACCGGTGAGTGTGGTGCGTTCGCCCAGGTCGGCGGCCAGCACGCCGTAGAACACGTTCTTGCGCTCCATGCGGCTGTCCTGGAACGAGTCCTTGTCATCGTGCACGGCGATCATGCGGCCGCGGATCGCGCCGTTGTCGGTCAGCGCGCCTGACAGGTCGGCCACGTAGCGCTGCGCATCCCAGGAGCCGGCGGTGACGCTGGCCGAGGCCTGGAAGTCCCGGGTAGGGCGCTTGCGCACCAGGTTGACGGTGCCCGAGGGGTTGCCCGCGCCGCGCAGCATGCCGGTGGCGCCGCGCAGGATCTCGGCGCGGTCGATGATCGCCGAGTCACTCTGGATGAACGAGCCGCCGCCACTGCCTTGCACCACGGTGGCGCCGT
This sequence comes from Pseudomonas sp. UBA7500, assembly GCF_002478435.1. Taxonomy (NCBI): domain Bacteria; kingdom Pseudomonadati; phylum Pseudomonadota; class Gammaproteobacteria; order Pseudomonadales; family Pseudomonadaceae; genus Pseudomonas; species Pseudomonas sp. UBA7500. Next base: position 53,303 of record NZ_DLNW01000006.1, read on the forward strand.
CATACTGGATGGCGTCGATCTGGTAGCCGCGCGAGTAGTAGGTGACGCGCTCGCTGTCGACGTAGTCGACCACCACACCCGGGGTCTGCTCCATCAGGGTGGTGAGGTTGGTGATGTTCTGGTCGTCCAGGCGCTGGCGGGTCAGCACCGACACCGATTGCGGCGTGTGGCGCAGGGTCTGGGGCATCTTGCCGATGGTCACCGCACCGGTGGTGTACGAGCCGCTGTGCTCGGTGGTTTCGCCCAGGCGGTCGCTGGAGATGCTGGTGGCACCCAGCTCCAGGGCGTCGCCGATGTCCACCGCCGGCAGCAGCAGGAAGCTGTTGGCCGACTTCTGCTGCACCTGCACGCCGCTGCCCTGCAACAGCAGCGCCAGGGCCTGGGCGTTGTCGTGGCTGCCGGACACGCCGGCGGTGGTCTTGCCCTGCAGGCTGGCGGCGTCATACGACAGGTTCAGCCCACCCTGGCGGGCCATCTGCTCAAGCGCTGCGTCCAGGGGCCCTGCGGGAATGTTCCAGCGTTGCACCTGCTGGGTGGCCGCAGGTGCGGCAGCGCCCAGCAACGGCGCAGCGGCGGCGCTCAGGGCCAGGCCGAGCAAGGCGCCACGCACGGCGCGCTGAAGGGGATCGGGGCGGGCAACACTGGGGTGGATCATTCGGGGCTCCTGAGAAGAGACAGACGTTTCGCCTTTATCCCTACAGGCCGAAGCTGAATGAGAAACCACCTCATTTATTTTTCAAACAGATTCAAGCCGGGCTGACACTGACCCAGTAGCGGGTGCGGTAGTCGATGCGAATCGGCAGTGCCTCGGCCACCAGCGCCAGGATCTGGTCGGTGTCGGCCAGCTGATAGGTGCCGAACACCTTCAACCCGGCCACCGCCTCGGCGCAGCGCAGCACGCCGGGGCGGTAGCGCGACAGCTCGGCGATGAACTCGCCCAGGGGCATCCGCTGCACGCTGAGCACGCCTTCGCGCCAGCCCCACGGGTCGGCGTGAGTCACGGCCGGGCCGACCTGGCCGCTGGCGCTGAACAGCAGTTGCTCGCCGGGGCGGGCGATGCGCGGCGCGGTGCCGTTGCCGGGGTACAGCGTCACGCTGCCCTGGCGCACCGCCAGCAGGGTGCCGTCGGTACGTTCGCGTACCAGCAATTGCGAGCCTTGCGTTTGCAGTACACCGTCACGGGTGGTCACGCGCAGTGGGCGTGGGTCGTTGCCGGTATCGATGGACACCTCGCCCTGGATCAGGCTCAGCGCGCGCAGGTCGGCCGCGAAGCGCAGGTCGATGGCGCTGGCGGTGTTGAGCTGGATCACGCTGCCGTCGTTGTTGTGGAAGGTGCGCCGCTCACCGGTGGCGGTGTGCTTGTCGGCCAGCAGGGTGGGCAGCCCGAGCGGCTCGCGACCGACCCAGCCCAGGGTGCCGGCGGCGCCGAGCAGGCCCAGCAGCTTGAGGCTGTCGCGCCGGCTGATGCTGCGTCGCTGCGTGCCCTCCAGGGTGCGCCGACTGAGCTCGCGGGGCAGGCTGCTGAACTCCTCGCTCATGGCCTGGACCTGGGCCCAGGCCAGGGCGTTGTGCGGGTGCTGGTCGAGCCAGCGACCAAAGGCCTGTTCGGCCTGTACGGTGGGCGTGTTGTAGCGCAGTTGCACCAGCCATTCGATAGCCTGGTCGACGTGGGCCTGGCCCGGTGCTGGCTCAGCCCCGGGCATGGCGCAACCGATAGCAGACGCCCATGGCCTTGGCCAGGTCGCGCTCCACCGTGGCGCGGGACACACCCAGCTGTTCGGCGATTTTCGGGCAGCTCATGTCGTCCAGTTGCGCGTGCAGAAACACCTGGCGCACCCGTGGCTTGAGCTGCATCAGCAGGCGGTCGAGGCGTTGCAGGGTATCGAGGATCATCCAGCGCTGTTCTTCGCTGGGCGCGTGCGCGGCGGGCAGGTGGGCCAGGCTTTCGAGGTAGGCCTGTTCCAGCGCGCGGCGACGAAACTGGTCGATCATCAGGCCGCGGGCGATGCTGCTCAGGTAGGCACGCGGCTGCTTGAGCGGGTGCGCGTGGCGAGCCTTGAGCAGGCGCACGAAGGTGTCCTGGGCCAGGTCGGCGGCGTGGGCGTGACAGCCAACGCGGCGCTGCAGCCAGGTGTTGAGCCAGGAGTGGTGGGTACGGTAGAGCAGGTCGACCTCGGACGGAGGGAGCGTGTCGCTGGTGGGCATCGTCGGTCGGGGCCTGCGCGCAAGAAGTGATTGTGAATCGTTCGCATTCTATGCGGGGAGCAGGGCGCGATGCAATTGGTGGGCGTGCGGGCCGCTTTGCCAGCCGTTCTTCAGCCAGCCACCCGCAATCCCGAGCTCGCCCGCACCTGCAACTGCGGCGCCAGAATGATCGACTCCACCGCTTCACCCTTGATGCGCTTGAGCAGCAACTCCACCGCATGCCGACCCATCTCGGCCAGCGGCAGGCGCACGCTGGTCAGCGGCACGATCAGTTCGTTGGCCAATGGTGTGTCGTTGAAACCCACCACGGCGATGTCCTTGCCCGGCTCCAGGCCCTTGTCCCGCGCGGCGCCCATCAGGCCGATGGCCAGAAAGTCGTTCACCGCGAAAAACGCCTGGGGGCGCGGGTTCAACCCCAGCAGGTACTCGCCCTGCTTGTGCCCGGTGAGGCTGTCGAACGGGCCATTGAGCGTCCATTCCGGGCGCAGGGTAATGCCCTGTTCGCGGTAGTACCGGGTAAAGCCTCGCGTGCGGTCGGCACCGGTGGAGGCGTGCCGCTCGCCCGCCAGGATCGCCACGTCGCGACAGCCCAGGCGGTACAAGTGCTCGGCCGCCAGCCAGCCGCCCAACTCGTCATCGCTGCCCGCCGTGAGGTGCCCGGCAATCTGCCGGCTGACCAGCACGTAGGGGATGTGCTTGCGCCCCAGCAGCTCCAGCAATGGCTGCTGCTCGCCCACGTGCGAGTCGCCCACGATCAACCCCGCCACCGAGCGGCGCAGGGCATGCTCGGCCCGCGCCAGCTGGCGGGGTTGCTGATCGTCGGTATTGGACACGAAGGTCAGGTAGCCAGCCTGTTCGGCGGCGGCGTCGATGCTGTCGTAGATGGTCGCCATCACCAGGTCGGTAAGGCGCGGCATGAGCACGCAGATCTCCTGGCTTTTGCGCAACTTCAGGTTGGATGCCTGCGTGTTCGGCCGATAATCCAGCTCTTTCGCCAACGCGCGAATGCGCGCCACCACCTCGGCCGATGCCGCGCGCTCGACCCCGGCAGGGTCGCCATTGAGCACCCGCGACACGGTGGAAACGTGCACCCCGAGGGCGGTTGCCATGGACTTCAAGGTGGCAGGGCGTGATGGAGTGGGCATGTTCGAGGGGCTTCCAACCGTGGCTGATTTCGGGGCGCGATTCTAACCCAATCGACGGCTTGTCTCGGCAAACAACCTTTACCCAAACGATTGACTAAATGTTTTTGTGTGAATACATTCGCTCAACCCAAACGTTTGGGCAACACAATAAAAATACGCCGGACGCGGCCGCATTTTTGACTTCTGCCATCACTTGAAGAGTCAGATCCCTATGAACAACCCACCCGTTCCGCGCTTTCGCTACCAGATTTTCTTCCTGATCATGCTGATGGCGCTGCTCAACTACATCGATCGTGGTGCCATTTCGTATGCCTCGGCCAGCATTCTCCCCGAGTACGGTTTCGACAAGGCCGACTGGGGCAACGTGCTGGGCTATTTCGGCTACGGCTACATCGTCGGTGCGTTGATCGGCGGCATCCTGGCCGACCGTTTCGGCGCCAGGCGCGTATGGCTGATCGCCGGCGGCACCTGGTCGATCTTCGAGATCGCCACCGCCTTTGCCGGCGACATGGGCCTGGCCTTCATGGGCGGTTCGGCCATGGCCGGCTTTGCCACCATCCGCGTGCTGTTCGGCTTTGCCGAAGGCCCGGCGTACTCGGTGATCAACAAGAGCGTGGCCAACTGGGCCACGCCCAAGGAACGCGGCTTCGTGGTCTCGGTGGGCCTGCTCAGCACACCGCTGGGCGCCTTGCTCACCGCCCCGGTGGCGGTCGGCCTGCAGACCCTGACCGGCGACTGGCGCAGCATGTTCGTGGTACTGGGCGTGGTCAGCCTGGCGCTGCTGATCTTCTTCATGACCCGCTTCACCAACACCCCGGATGAAAACCCGCGGGTGTCCGAGGCCGAGCGCGAGTTCCTGCGCCAGGAGCGTGCCGCTGCCGCCAACGCCAGCACCCCGACCACCAGCGTTGCGCCGATCTGGCACTTCTTCAAGAACAAGGACCTGCTGCTCAATGCGGTGGGCTACTTCTCGTTCGTGTACGTCACCTTCCTGCTGCTGACCTGGACCCCCAAGTACCTGCAGGACGAGTTCCACTACAACCTGTCGTCGCTGTGGTACATGGGCATGATCCCGTGGACCGGCGCCTGCTTCACCGTGCTGCTGGGCGGCAAGATCTCCGACCTGCTGCTGCGTCGCACCGGCAACCTGAAGGTGGCGCGCAGCTGGCTGGCCGCAACCTGCCTGCTGCTGACCACGCTGTGCTTCATGCTGGTGTCGCAGGCCCAGACCGTATGGGGCGTGATCGCCCTGATGACCCTGGCCAACGCCCTCAACGCGCTGCCCAACTCGGTCTACTGGGCCGTGGTGATCGACACCGCGCCATCCAACCGCGTCGGTGCCTACAGCGGCATGACCCACTTCATCGCCAACACCGCCTCGTTCATCGCGCCGATGCTCACCGGCTACCTGACCGTGCGCTATGGCTACTCGTCGATGTTCGTGGCCGCCGCCGTGGCCACGGCCCTGGGCATGAGCGCGATGCTGATGGTGCGCCCCGGCAGCCGGCAGGTTGTCCCTTCCCCTACACCTGCAACGGTTTGATGGAGTTGCCTGTATGAACCTGGCCAAGCCAACCCACACTGGATACTTTTTTGGCCTGTCGGTCGGCGACCTGGCGCGGCGCCTGCGCGCCGGCAGCCTGACGAGTGTCGAGCTGACCCAGGCCGCGCTCGACAGCATCGAGCGCCTGAACCCGGCACTGAATGCCTTTGTCGCCGTGGATGCCGAGGTGTCGCTGGCGCAGGCGCGCAAGGCCGACGAACTGTTTGCCCAGGGCCTGGACCTGGGCCCGCTGCACGGCATACCGGTAGCGATCAAGGACAACATCGACACCTTCGACCACGTGACCACCTATGGTTCGGCGCACTTCGAAGGCTTTCGCCCCACGCAGGACGCCCTGTGCGTGCAGCGCCTGCGCGAGGGCGGCGCGGTAATCGTGGGCAAGACCCTGACCCACGAGTTCGCCTATGGCCCCACCGGCGACCGCTCGCTGCAGGGCGCGGCGCGCAACCCGTGGGATGCGCGCTGCATCACCGGCGGTTCGAGCGCTGGCAGTGCAGCGGCGGTGGCCAGCGGCATGGTGCCGCTGGCGCTGGGTACCGACACCGGCGGCTCGATCCGCATTCCGGCGGCCTTGTGCGGCGCGGTCGGCTTCAAGCCGTCGTTTGCTGCCGTGCCGCTGGACGGGGTGTTCCCGCTGTCGTCGAGCCTCGACCACGTGGGCCCGATTGCCAACCATGTGGACGATGCCCGGGTAGTGTTCGAAGTGATCGCCGCGCGTACCTGCGCGCCGGCCACGCTGCGTCGCCCGCTGCGTGTAGGCTGGATCGAGCCGGGCACTTTCGGGCCATTGGACGCCGACGTTCAGGGGCAGGTGTACCAGGCTGCGCAGCAGCTGTTTGGCGATGCACTGGAGCAGACCGGCGAGCTGGAGCCGTTGGTGGCGCAGCTCAAGGACACCTTGCTCACCCTGCAGCGCGCCGAGGCCTACGACGTGCATGCCGAGCGCATGCAGACGGCGCCGCAGCTGTTCGAGCAGGAGGTGCGCGAACGCCTTGAGCTGTCACGCGAGGTCAGGGGCTGGCAGTACATTCGCGCCCAGGCCGGCCAGGCTCGGCTCAAGGCGGCGATGGCGCGGCTGTTCGAGCGTTATGACTTCCTGGTCTCGGCCAGCGTGCCGATCACCGCGACGCCGGTGGATGCGCGCGAGGTACAGGTGGGTGAGCAATGTATCGACGTGCGTGCTGCAGTGCTCAGTTACACCAGTGCCTGGAACCTCACCGGCCTGCCGGCCATCAGCCTGCCGGCAGGGCAGGTGCGGGGCATGCCGGTGGGGCTGCAGGTGATCGGTGCGGCGGGTGCCGACGATCAGCTGCTGCAGTTGCTGGCGCAGCGCTACGTTCGCACTTGATGCAGCCTCAGAACGTCCACTTGGCATTCACCATGGCATTGCGCGGTTCGCCGTAGGAGCCTGAGTTGAAGGTGCCCAGGCCGTCGTAGTAATGGGTGTCGAACAGGTTGTTGAGGTTCAGGCCGACCGTGAGGTGTTCATCCACCGCATAGTTGGCCAGCAACCCGACCACCCCGTAGTCACCCTGGTGTGCCTTGGTGCCGTAGGTGCCGTTGACCGCGTAGATGTCGCTCTGCCAGACCAGGTTGCCGCCCACGGTCAGGCGGTTCAGCTGCCCCGGCAGGCGGTAGGTGGTGCCGAGCTTGAACAGGTTCATCGGCTGGTTGGTTTCGACCCGATTGCCGTCCTTGTCGTGGGATTCACGGTAGGTATAGCCGCCGATGATGTTCCAGCCCGGCAGCACTTCGCCGGACACTTCGGTTTCGATGCCGCGCGTGGTGGTACCGGCAATGGCCCGGTAGATTTCGCGCCCTTGGGGGGACTCGCCGACGTACTGCGGGGTGTTCTTCTGCTGCACTTCGAACAGCGCCAGGCTCGCATTCAGCGCACCGTCGTAGAACTCGCCCTTGATGCCCAGTTCGTAGTTGTCGCCTTGCAGCGGCTCCAGCGAGGTGTTGCTGGCAGTCTTGTAGTAGGTCTGCGGCTGGAAGATGTTGGTGTAGCTGGCGTACACCGAGAAGGTGTCGTTCAGGTCCAGCACCACACCGGCATACGGGGTGACCACGCCGGATTTTCTGGTACGGTCGCGGCTGGTGCTGGCGCCGGTCAGTTCGTCGCTGCTGTCGTCTTTCTGATCCCACCAACTGACCCGGGTGCCGAGGATGATCGACAGCGGGTCATAGGGTTTGAGGCGCAGGGCCGTGTAGGTGCCCGACTGGCTCAGGCGGGTCAGGCTTTCTTCGGTCTTGGACAGGTGCGGCTTGCCGCCCGGGTTGCCATCCCACTGGTTGATATCGTCGACCGCCGGGTTGGCACGTTGATAGGTCGGGTAGTTGAGGTGGGTGTAGGCGATGTTGGCACCCACCACCAGTTCATGCTCGCGCCCACCCAGCTCGAACGGGCCGCTGGCGTACAGGTCGGCGTTGTCCTGGGTCTGGTAGCTGTCCAGGCGGTTGATGTACATCGACACGCCAGCGCCGGTCTGCGGGTCGGGCGCCCCGGCACTGGCCGAACCGGTCACGCCGCGGCGGTAGGCGTACTGGTGGCTGTAGGACGCCTTGAGGCTCCAGTCGTTGGCGAGTTTCTGCTCCAGCACGCTGGTGAAGTTGTACTGGGTGTTGTCCAGGTAGCTCCAGCGGGCTCCGGGGTTGAACGAGCGGGAAAAGTTCGTCGCGCTGCCATTGTTGTTGAACAGCGGAATGTGCCCGAAGCTGACCCCGTCGGAGTTGTTGTTCTGGTAGTCCAGGCTCACGCGCAGCAGGGTGCTTTCGCTCAGGTCGAAATCCAGTGCGCCGTAGATCACGCGCTTGTCGGTCTTGTACCAGTCGACGAACGAGTTGGCGGTTTCATAGGCGCTGACCAGGCGGCCGCGCACCGCACCCGAGTCGGTCAGCGGGCCGGCGACGTCGAATTCGCCCCGGTAGCGGTCCCAGGCCCCGGCTTCTCCCGAGACGTAGCCCTGGAAGTCGGCCGTGGGCCGCTTGCGCACCAGGTTCAGGGTGGCCGAGGGCGAGCCCGCACCGCTGAGCAGGCCGGTGGCACCGCGCACCACTTCGACACGGTCGTAGATCGCCATGTCCGACAGGGTGCTGGTGAATTGCTGCGACTCGTTGGCCACCTGGGTCGGGATGCCGTCGTACTGTATGTTCTGGATCTGGAAACCGCGCGAGTAGAAGGTATAGCGGTCGCTGTCGCGGTGGTTGCTCGACAGGCCGGGGGTGAACTTGACCACATCGTCGAGCGAGGCAAGCTTGTGGTCGTCCAGTACCTGGCGCGGGATCACGGTGACCGACTGCGGGGTTTGGCGCAATGACAGGCCGAGCTTGGTGGCGGTGCGGGTCTGGCCGGTGGTGTAGGCGCCGGTGTTCTCGGTGGTCTCGCCCAGGCCTGCGCCGTTGATGCTGGTGGCGCCCAGTTCCACGGCGTTGCCGGTGGGGGCGGTGATCAGCTGGTAGCGGTTTTCGCCAGTGCGCACCACGCTCAGGCCCGTGCCGGCAAGCATGCCGTGCAGGGCCTGCTCAGGGGTACTTGCGCCGGTCACGGGCCGGCTCTGTTTGCCGGCGGTCAGGGCGGCGTCGCTGGCCAGGTAGATACCGGCCTGGCTTGCCAGCTGGTTCAACTGGCTGGCCAGGGGGCCGGCGGGGATGTCCAGTGGCGCGGCGGTGGCGGCGCCGCTGGCGAGTGCAATGAGCAGGGCCAGGGGGCGTTTCAACAGGGCAGGGGCAGAGGCGAGTGGCATGCAGAATCCTTCGGGCGCGCAGGGGTGAAAGGGTGTTCTCCTCTAATTCGAATGAGCCGCAAAAACCGGAAGCACCTGACGCTTTTTATTTTTCGGCAGGCTCCAGGGTCACCCACCAGTCGAAGCGTCGCGACACTCGCACCGGCAAGGCGCTTTCGAGCATGGCAAGCACCTGGTCGGTATCGTTGAGCGGGTAGGTGCCCATGACCCTTAACGATGCGATCAGCGGGTTCACCGCCAGGTGCCCGCGCCGATGGTCGGCCAGCTCTGCAATGAAATCCCCCAGTGGCATGTCCTGCGCCACCAGCAGGCCTTGGCTCCAGGCCTGGCGTTGGGCGCAGGCCGGCGTGGTGGCGGCCATGGTGCTGGCATCGAAGCCCAGGCCCTGCCCCGCATTGGCGACCCGCTGTATTGCGCTGGCGGCACAGGTGGCGCGTACCGCGCCGTCGTACACGTTGAGCAGGGTGCGGGCGCCCTGCTGGCGCACACTGAAGCGCGTACCCAGGGGCACCAGGCTGCCGGCCCGGGTCTGCACCTGGAAGGGCCGCGCCTCAGCGGCGGTCTCGATCAGCACTTCACCGCTGTACAGGGTCAGCAGCCGGCGCTGACCGTCCAGTTGTACATCCAGGGCGGTGGCGCTGTTGAGCCACAGGATGGTGCCGTCGGCCAGCACCTGGCGACGTACCTCGCCCACTGCGGTGGTGGTGCCGGCAGTGAGCGCTTGCAGGTCGTCCACCCAGTGGCGTTGCCAGCCCAGCCAGCCCAGCGTCGCCCCACCGCTGAGCACGCACAGGCTGCTTAGCACCTGGCGGCGGGAGCGTTGCATGCGCCGCAGGCTGGCGAGCGTCTGATGCGCCGCCCCGGCTTGCGGTTGCAGGCTGTCGAAGCGCTGGCTGATGCGCTCCACGTAGGTCCAGGCGATACGATGCTGTTCCTGTTGTTCCAGCCACTGTTGCCACTGGCCCCGCAAGGCCGCATCGGCTGGCGCGGCGCGCAGGCGTGCGAACCAGTCGGCGGCCTGCTCCAGGGTGGCAGAGTCCAGGGCCGCGCTCACAGCAAGGCCCCGTCCAGCTCCACTTCCAGCAGCAGGCACTGGAGCATGGCCTGGGCCATGTACTTGGTGACCGTGCGTTCGCTTACACCCAGCTGCGTGGCGATCTGGCGATAGTTCAGGCCCTGCAATTGCGCCAGGCAAAAGGCTTCGGCCACAGGTGCCGGCAAGCGTTCGAGCATGGCCTGCAATTGGCCCAGGGTCTCCAGGATCAACGCCTGGTGCTCTTCGGAGGGGGCGATGCGTTGCGGCTGGTTGGCCAGCGTCTGCTGCCACGCACGCTCGACCTGCTTGCGGCGCTGGAAATCCACATACAGGTGTTTGGACACCGTACTCAGGTAGGCCCGCGCATGCCCGTCGCTACTGAACTCGCGCGGTTGCGCGAGCAGGCGCAGGAATACGTCGTGGGCCAGCTCTGCGGCATCGTGCACGTTGCCCAGACGCCGCGCCAGCCACTGCTGGATCCAGCCGTGATTGTCGCTGTAGAGGCTGGCCACGTTGGTACGGTAGCCGCAAGGAGGGGAGGTCATCGTGTGGCGCCCGTACCGAATGAGAATAGTTATCAAGTATATTCAGCCGGCGGGCATTGGGCAATCAGCGCAAGCAAGGGGCTGGCTTGCGCTGATGGGGGTCAGATACGTGCGAGTGCCTGGGCCAGGTCTGCGCGCAGGTCATCGAGGTCTTCCACGCCTACCGACAGGCGCACCAGGGCGTCGCCAATGCCCAGTTGCGCGCGCGTCTGCTCGGGGATGGTGGCATGGGTCATGATCGCCGGGTGCTCGATCAGGCTTTCCACACCGCCCAGGCTTTCGGCCAGGGCAAAGATCTGTACCTGCTCCAGGAAGCGTCGGGCACCGGCCAGGTCGGTAGCCAGGTCGAGCGAGATCATCCCGCCAAAACCGTGCATCTGCTGGCGCGCCAGGGCGTGCTGCGGGTGCGAGGGCAAGCCGGGGTAGTACACACGCGCCACCTGCGGTTGCTGTTCGAGCCACTGCGCCAGTGCCAGGGCATTGCTGCAGTGGCGCTCCATGCGCAGGGCCAGGGTCTTGACCCCGCGCAAGGTGAGGAAGGCATCGAACGGGCCGGCGATGGCGCCCACTGCGTTCTGTATGAAGCCCAGGCGCTCGGCCAGCTCGGCGTTGTCACCCACCACGGCAATGCCGCCGATCACGTCCGAATGCCCGTTGAGGTACTTGGTGCTCGAGTGCACCACGATGTCGAAACCCAGTTCCAGCGGGCGCTGGATCCATGGGCTGGCAAAGGTGTTGTCTGCCACGCAGAGGATGCCGCGTGCGCGGCAGAGGCGTGCGATGGCCGCCAGGTCGCTCAGGCGCAGCAGCGGGTTGCTCGGGGTTTCGATGCACACCATGCGCGTGTCGTCCTGCAACGCTGCCTCGAACGCGGCAAGGTCGGACAGGTCGACGAAGCTGAAGCGGTGCCCGGCGCTGCGCCGACGCACCCGTTCGAACAGGCGGAAGGTGCCGCCGTACAGGTCATTGCCCGAAACGATGTGGGAGCCGGCATCCAGCAGTTCGAGCACCGCCGAGATCGCCGCCAGCCCGGAGGCGAAGGCGAACGCCTGGGTGCCGCCCTCCAGATCGGCCACGCAGCGCTCCAGTGCCCAGCGCGTGGGGTTGTGCGAGCGCCCGTAGTCCAGGCCCTTGTGCACGCCGGGGCTCTGCTGGATGTAGGTGGAGTTGGCATAGATCGGCGGCATCAGCGCGCCGGTGGACGGGTCGGGCGATTGCCCTGCATGGATCACGCGGGTGGCGAAGGCGGTCTTGTCGTGCTGGGTCATGGGAGTGCTCTGCGCAAGTGGTTAAGCATATCGACACGGGTGATCAGGCCGTGAAAGCCCGAGGCGTCGGCAATGATCGCCACCAGGCCACGGTCCAGTTCGGCCTGCAGCGCCGCCAGGCTGGCAGACGGCGGCAGGGTTTCCAGCTGGTCGGTCATGGCGCTGGCCACGCTCAGGGAGAAGTGCGACGGGTCTTCATGCATGCCCAGCAGGATGTCGGATTCATCGATCACGCCCACCAGGCGCTGGCCGTCGACCAGCACCGGCAATTGCGACACGTCGGCCAGGCGCATGCGCTGGAAGGCAGTGAGCAGGGTGTCGTCGGGGCGCACGCTGATCACCCGGCCATCCTCGAAGCGGCGCGCGATGAGGTCGCGCAGGTCGCCGTATCGGGTGCGCTGCAGCAGGCCCTGGTCGGTCATCCACTGGTCGTTGTAGACCTTGGACAGGTAGCGCGTGCCGGTGTCGCACACAAAGCTGACCACGCGCTTGGGTTCGGTCTGCTCGCGGCAGTAGCGCAGCGCGGCGGCCAGCAGGGTGCCGGTGGAGGAGCCGCCCGGAATGCCTTCGGCGCGCAGCAGCTGACGCGCATGCTCGAAGCTTTCCTCGTCGCTGATCGAGTAGGCCTGGCGCACGCTGGAGAGGTCGGCGATCGAGGGCACGAAGTCCTCGCCGATGCCTTCTACCGCCCACGCCCCAGGCGTGATCAGGGTGCCGCTGCGGCTGTACTCGGCCATCACCGAGCCCACCGGGTCGGCCAGCACCATGGCCAGGCCCGGCTGCACGCGCTTGAAGAAACGGGTCAGCCCGGTAAGGGTGCCGGCCGAGCCCACGCCGACCACGATGGCGTCCACATCGTGCTGGGTCTGCGCCCAGATTTCCGGGGCGGTGCTGGTCTCGTGGGCCAGCGGGTTGGCGGGGTTGTTGAACTGGTCGGCGAAGAACGCATCGGGGATGTCCGCCGCCAGCCGTGCGGCCACGTCCTGGTAATAGTCGGGGTGGCCCTTGCCGACGTCGGAGCGGGTGATGTGCACCTCGGCGCCCATGGCCTTGAGGTGCAGCACCTTCTCGGTGGACATCTTGTCGGGCACCACCAGCACCACCCGGTAGCCCTTGGCCCGCCCGACCAGCGCCAGGCCCAGGCCGGTGTTGCCGGCGGTGGCCTCGACGATGGTGCCGCCGGGGCGCAGGCGCCCGTCGCGCTCGGCGGCATCGATCATGGCCAGGCCGATGCGGTCCTTGATCGAGCCGCCGGGGTTCTGTGATTCGAGTTTGAGGAACAGTGTGCAGGGGCCGGTATCGAAGCGGCTCACCTGCACCATCGGGGTGTTGCCGATCAGGGCAAGTACGGCGGGGTTCGAGGCGTTGGGCATGACGTCATCTCGCTTCGGGGTCGTTTGACCTTAGGCGCAGATCAGGGGCCTCGCAACCCTGTCCGGCCAGCCGGTTGCGCCTCCAGGCGCAGCGCTGTCGATGTCTTTGCATGAGCAGAACTTGATTTGATGTGAAATTAAATGAGTTTGTCTCATTCTGCGGCCCTGACGACAATGGCTGCCATCACCCCCTAAGGAGAGCATTGTCATGGCATTGGCCCACTCACTCGGATTCCCCCGTATCGGTCGCGACCGCGAACTGAAAAAGGCGCAGGAAGCGTTCTGGAAAGGCGAGCTGGACGAGGCGGGCCTGCGTGCTGTGGGCAGCGAACTGCGCAAGGCCCACTGGGCCCTGCAGCGCCAGGCCGGCATCCAGTTGCTGCCGGTGGGCGATTTTGCCTGGTACGACCAGGTACTGACCCATTCGCTGATGTTCGGCGTGGTGCCCGAGCGCTTTCGCCCGCAGCACGGCAAGGCCACCCTGCAGACCCTGTTCGGCATGGCGCGTGGCGTCAGCGACAGCTGTTGTGGCGGTGCGCATGCCCAGGAGATGACCAAGTGGTTCGACACCAACTACCACTACCTGGTGCCTGAATTCAGCGCCGACCAGCAGTTCAGCCTGGGCTGGGAACAATTGTTCGAGGAAGTGGCCGAGGCCAGGGCCCTGGGCCACGACGTCAAGCCGGTGGTGATCGGCCCGCTGACCTACCTGTGGCTGGGCAAGACCAAGGGCGGCGACTTCGACAAGCTCGAGCTGCTCGAGCGCCTGTTGCCGCTGTACGGCGAGATTTTCCAGCGCCTGGCTGCACAGGGTGTGGAGTGGGTGCAGATCGACGAGCCGATCCTGGCGCTGGACCTGCCGCAGGCGTGGAAGAACGCCTTCGAGCGTGCCTACAACCTGATCCAGCGCGACCCGCTGAAAAAGCTGGTTGCCACCTACTTCGGTGGCCTGGAGGAGAACCTGGGGCTGGCGGCCAACCTGCCGGTCGACGGATTGCACATCGACCTGGTGCGCGCCCCCGAGCAGTACCCGACCATTCTCGACCGCCTGCCGGCCTACAAGGTGCTGTCGCTGGGTGTGGTCAACGGCCGCAACGTGTGGCGCTGCGACCTGGACAAGGCCCTGGCCGTGCTGCGGCACGCCCATGAACGCCTGGGCGAGCGCCTGTGGGTGGCGCCGTCGTGCTCGCTGCTGCACAGCCCGGTAGACCTGGGCCGTGAAGACGCCCTCGATGCCGAGCTCAAGAGCTGGCTGGCCTTTGCCGTGCAGAAGTGCGAGGAAGTCGCGATCCTGGCCCATGCCCTCGACCAGCCCGAGGCGGCCCCGGTGGTGCAGGCCCTGGCCCGCAGCCGTGCAGTGCAGGCCAGCCGCGCTGCCTCCACGCGCATCCACAAGCCGGCGGTGCAGGCCCGTGTGGCCGCCATCAGCGAGAAGGACAGCCAGCGCCACTCGCCCTTTGCCACGCGAATCGCCCGCCAGCGTGCCCGCCTGAACCTGCCGCTGTTGCCGACCACCACTATCGGTTCGTTCCCGCAGACCGGTTCGATTCGCCTGGCACGCCAGTCGTTCAGGCAGGGCAAGCTGAGCGAGGGCCAATACGTGGAGGCGATGCACAGCGAGATTCGCCACGCCGTGCAGGTGCAGGAGCGCCTGGGCCTGGACGTGCTGGTGCACGGTGAAGCCGAGCGCAACGACATGGTCGAGTACTTTGCCGAGCAGCTCGATGGGTACGGGTTCACCCGCTTCGGCTGGGTGCAGAGCTACGGTTCGCGCTGTGTGAAACCGGCGGTGATCTTCGGCGACCTGAGTCGACCGCATGCCATGACGGTGGAGTGGATCCGCTACGCACAGGGCCTGACCGACAAGGTGATGAAGGGCATGCTGACAGGGCCGGTGACCCTGCTGATGTGGTCGTTCCCGCGTGAAGATGTGTCGCGCGAGGTGCAGGCGCGGCAACTGGCGCTGGCCATCCGCGATGAAGTGGTGGACCTGGAGGCGGCCGGCATCAAGATCGTGCAGATCGACGAGGCGGCGTTTCGCGAGGGCCTGCCGCTGCGCCGGGCGCAGTGGCAGCAGTACCTGGACTGGGCTACCGAAGTGTTTCGCCTGTGCGCCTCTGGCGTGCGCGACGAAACCCAGATCCACACCCACATGTGCTACAGCGAGTTCAACGATGTGATCGAATCGATTGCCGCCATGGATGCCGACGTGATCACCCTTGAAACCTCGCGTTCGGACATGGAACTGCTGGAGGCATTCGAAGCCTTCCACTACCCGAACGAGATCGGCCCGGGGGTTTACGACATCCACTCGCCCCGGGTGCCGGAGGCTTCGGAAATGGCCGAGCTGGTGCGCAAGGCTGCCCGGCGCATTCCGGTCGAGCGCCTGTGGGTCAACCCGGACTGCGGCCTGAAGACCCGCGGCTGGCCGGAAACCGAGGCGGCGCTGGCGAACATGGTGAGTGCTGCCCGCTTGTTGCGCAGCGAGCTGGGGTGATCGCTTGAGGCTTGTTGGCCGCCACCGCGACCTGTTGGCGAACGAACAAGCCTGGCAACGCCGATCCTGCAGGCCATGGCCTGCAGGATCGGCGTTGTATCAGCGTGTGCCCGCTACCGCACGGGCACGTGCCGCGTGCAGCTTCTTGTAGCTGTCGATCAGGCGCAGGTGACGGTCCAGACCTTCGAGCTTCATGCTGGTGGGGGTCAGGCCGTAGAAACGCACGCTGCCATCCACCGAGCCCAGTACGGCATCCATGCGCTCGTCCCCGAACATGCGCCGGAAGTTGACGGCGTAGTCTTCAAGCGCCATCTCGTCGTCCAGCACCACTTCCAGCACCACGTTCAACGCCTGGTAGAACAACCCGCGCTCGACGGTGTTGTCGTTGTACTGCAGGAAGGTCTCCACCAGCTCCTTGGCCTCCTCGAAACGCTCCAGCGCCAGGTGAATCAGTAGCTTGAGCTCCAGGATGGTCAACTGACCCCACACCGTGTTGTCGTCGAACTCGATGCCGATCAGCGTGGTGATGTCGGTGTAGTCGTCCAGTTCGCTGTCTTCTAGGCGCTCGACCAGCGCTTGCAGGGCGTCATCGTCCAGGCGGTGCAGGTTGAGGATGTCGGCACGGAACAGCAGCGCCTTGTTGGTGTTGTCCCACACCAGGTCGTCGACCGGGTAGATCTCCGAGTAGCCCGGTACCAGGATGCGGCAGGCGGTGGCACCCAGGTGCTCGTACACCGCCATGTACACTTCCTTGCCCATGCCTTCGAGGATGCCGAACAGGGTGGCAGCTTCTTCGGCGTTGGAGTTTTCACCCTGGCCGGAGAAGTCCCACTCGACGAACTCGAAGTCGGCCCTGGCACTGAAGAAGCGCCACGACACCACGCCGCTGGAGTCGATGAAGTGCTCGACGAAGTTGTTCGGCTCGGTCACCGCCTGGCTTTCGAAGGTCGGCTGCGGCAGGTCATTCAGACCCTCGAAGCTGCGCCCTTGCAGCAGCTCGGTGAGGCTGCGTTCCAGCGCCACTTCAAGGCTTGGGTGCGCGCCGAACGAGGCGAACACGCCGCCGGTGCGCGGGTTCATCAGGGTCACGCACATCACCGGGAATTCACCGCCCAGCGACGCATCCTTGACCAGCACCGGGAAGCCCTGGGCCTCCAGGCCCTGGATGCCGGCGAGGATGCCGGGGTACTTGGCGATGACGTCCTGCGGCACGTCGGGCAGGGCCAGCTCGCCTTCGAGGATCTCGCGCTTGACCGCGCGCTCGAAGATCTCCGACAGGCACTGCACCTGCGCCTCGGCCAGCGTGTTGCCGGCGCTCATGCCGTTGCTCAGGTACAGGTTTTCGATCAGGTTGGACGGGAAGTACACCACCTCGCCATCGGACTGGCGCACGAAGGGCAGGGCGCAGATGCCACGCTCGGTGTTGCCCGAGTTGGTGTCGTACAGGTGCGAGCCACGCAGTTCGCCGTCGGGGTTGTAGATGTCGCGGCAGTGGGCGTCGAGGATCTCGGCCGGCAGCGCGTCCTTGCGGCCCGGCTTGAACCAGCGCTCGTCGGGGTAGTGCACGAAGTCGGCGTTGGCGATGTCCTCGCCCCAGAACTGGTCGTTGTAGAAGAAGTTGCAGTTCAGGCGTTCGATGAACTCGCCCAGCGCCGAGGCCAGTGCGCCTTCCTTGGTTGCGCCCTTGCCGTTGGTGAAGCACATGGGCGAATGCGCATCGCGGATGTGCAGCGACCAGACGTTGGGCACGATGTTGCGCCACGAGGCGATCTCGATCTTCATCCCCAGCCTGGCGAGGATGCCCGACATGTTGGCGATGGTCTGTTCCAGCGGCAGGTCCTTGCCGGCGATCACGGTACGCGTCTGCGCCTGGGCGTCCAGCATCAGCAGGGCCTGGGCGTCGGCATCGAGGTTGTCGACTTCCTCGATCACGAACTCGGGACCGGTCTGCACCACCTTCTTCACGGTGCAGCGGTCGATGGAACGCAGGATGCCCTGGCGGTCCTTGGCCGAGATGTCGGCCGGCAGCTCGACCTGGATCTTGAAGATCTGGTTGTAGCGGTTTTCCGGGTCGACGATGTTGTTCTGCGACAGGCGAATGTTGTCGGTGGGGATGTTGCGCGTTTCGCAGTACAGCTTGACGAAGTAGGCCGCGCACAGGGCCGAGGAGGCCAGGAAATAGTCGAACGGGCCGGGTGCCGAACCATCGCCCTTGTAGCGGATGGGTTGGTCGGCCACCACCGTGAAGTCATCGAACTTGGCTTCAAGTCGAAGGTTGTCGAGAAAATTGACCTTGATTTCCATGCGGGAATACCGTGCTGAAAGTGCGAAACGAATTGGCCGCCATTATCCGGCTTTTTGCCCGGAAGTCTTGGCATGTCACCCGAAGGCGTGACCGACACCGGTAAAAACAAAACCCCCTGAGGCGTAAACGCTCAAGGGGTTTGGTGTGCGTCGGGCGTCGTGGCGACCCGGCTCGGGGCTTAGACGTTGAAGCGGAAGTGCATCACGTCGCCATCCTTGACGATGTAGTCCTTGCCTTCCAGACGCCATTTGCCGGCTTCCTTCGCGCCGCTTTCACCGTTGTACTGGATGAAGTCGTCGTAGGCGACCACTTCGGCACGGATGAAGCCCTTTTCGAAGTCGGTGTGGATCACGCCGGCCGCCTGAGGCGCGGTGGCGCCCACGCGAACGGTCCAGGCCCGCACTTCCTGCACGCCGGCCGTGAAGTAGGTCTGCAGGTTGAGCAGCGAGTAACCGGCACGGATCACGCGGTTCAGGCCTGGCTCTTCGAGGCCCAGGGCTTCGAGGAACATGTCCTTCTCTTCACCGTCTTCCAGCTCGGCGATCTCGGCTTCGATCTTGTTGCAGACCGGTACCACGATCGCGCCCTCTTCCTCGGCAATGGCCTTGACCACGTCCAGGTGCGGGTTGTCTTCGAAGCCGTCTTCGGCAACGTTGGCGATGTACATCACCGGCTTGCTGGTCAGCAGGTGGAAACCGCGTACCAGCGCCTTCTCGTCGTCGGCCATGGTCTTCATCAGGCTGCGCGCCGGCTTGCCTTCGGTGAAGTGCGCAATCAACTTCTCGAGGATGGCCTTTTGTGCCAGGGCATCCTTGTCGCCGCCCTTGGCGTTGCGCGCGACCTTCTGCAGTTGCTTCTCGCAGCTGTCCAGGTCGGCGAAGATCAGTTCCAGGTCGATGATCTCGATGTCGCGCTTGGGGTCGACGCTGTTGGAGACGTGAATCACGTTCTCGTCTTCGAAGCAGCGGACCACGTGGGCGATGGCATCGGTTTCACGGATGTTGGCCAGGAACTTGTTGCCCAGGCCTTCACCCTTGGACGCACCTGCCACCAGGCCGGCGATGTCGACGAACTCCATGGTGGTCGGCAGCACGCGGTTGGGCTTGACGATCGCAGCCAGGGCATCCAGACGTGGGTCGGGCATCGGCACGATGCCGCTGTTCGGCTCGATGGTGCAGAAGGGGAAGTTTTCTGCCGCGATGCCGGATTTGGTCAAGGCGTTGAACAGGGTGGACTTGCCGACGTTGGGCAGGCCGACGATGCCGCAATTGAAACCCATGGTGAATCCCTCTTCGTGGAGTCAGGCCTTTTGGCTGTGCAGCTCTCTCATCGCACGCGTCCAATCGCCGGCGAGGATGTCCGGCAGCACGCCGAGGGCAAAATCGATACTGGCATCGAGTTTTTCCTGCTCGGCGCGGGGCGCCTTGCCAAGGACAAAACCGGACACCTTGGTGCTGTCACCCGGGTGGCCGATGCCAAGCCGCAGACGGTGAAAGTCTTTGTTGTTGCCCAGCTGCGCGATGATGTCGCGCAGGCCGTTGTGCCCGCCATGGCCGCCGCCTTTCTTGAGCTTGGCGACGCCGGGGGGCAGGTCGAGTTCGTCGTGGGCCACCAGGATGGCATCTGGCGGGATGCGGAAGAAGTTCGCCAGTGCAGCAACGGCCTGGCCGCTGCGGTTCATGTAGGTGGTGGGGATCAGCAGACGAACGTCCTGGCCCTGATGGCTGAATTTAGCCGTCAGGCCGAAATACTTGCGGTCAGCGGTCAGGTTGACGCGCTGGGCGCTGGCAATGCGTTCCACGAAAAGAGCCCCTGCGTTATGCCGGGTCTGTTCGTATTCGGGGCCGGGGTTTCCCAGGCCGACGATCAGTTGGATGGCGGTCACGTCAGGGGCTCTTCCTTGGAGTTGTGGGTTGCAGCGCGGGGCTGCAACCCGGTCAACGCCGGCGTGTCGAGTGGATTACTCGGCAGCGCCTTCTGCTTCAGGCGCAACACGCGGAGCGTGAACGTTTGCAACAGCCTTGTCATCACCGTGGGCCAGAGCGACGAACTCTACGCCTTTCGGAGCTTTGAGGTCCGACAGGTGGATGATGGTGCCGATTTCGGCCTTGGCCAGGTCGACTTCGATGAACTCAGGCAGGTCTTTGGCTTCGCAGGAAACTTCGATCTCCGACACTACGTGGGAGATTTCGCCGCCTTTCTTGACCGGTGCTTCTTCGTTGACGAAGTGCACAGGAACGATAGCGGTCAGTTTCTGGCCAGCAACAACGCGCACGAAGTCGGCGTGCATGATGAACTGCTTGGCTGGGTGACGCTGCAGGGCCTTGACGATGACGTTCTGCTTGGTGCCGTCAACGTTCAGTTCGATCACGTGGCTGAAGGCAGCTTCGTTTTCGAACAGCTTGGCGATTTCCTTGGCCACGATGGTCAGGGATTGCGCTTCTTTGTCACCACCGTAGACAACGGCAGGGATTTGGGCGGCGAGACGACGCAGGCGGCGGCTCGCACCTTTCCCCAGGTCGGTACGCGCTTGGGCGTTCAGAGTGAAATCAGTCATGTTGTTTCTCCAAAATAGCCAGACCCCGGCGGCGTTTGCGACCAGCGCCAAACCGGGGAGGGCAAAAAAGCCCCGCCCCAACAACCAGTGCTGGGGCGGGGCGCTTTACGTCAACGTGATCTCGCGAGGGCCAGGCCCTCAGCGGAACATCGCGCTGATCGATTCTTCGTTGCTGATGCGGCGAACCGCTTCGGCCACGACCGGTGCGATATCCAGTTGACGGATACGGTCACAGGCTTGTGCTGCAGCGGACAGCGGGATGGTGTTGGTCACCACCAGTGCGTCCAGCACGGAGTTTTCGATATTCTCGATCGCGCGACCCGACAGGACAGGGTGCGTGCAGTAGGCGTAAACCTTTGCCGCGCCGTGTTCTTTCAGGGCCTTGGCCGCGTGGCACAGGGTGCCGGCGGTGTCGACCATGTCGTCGACGAGAATACACGTACGTCCTTCGACGTCGCCGATGATGTGCATCACTTCGGAGTGATTGGCCTTCTCGCGGCGTTTGTCGATGATACCCAGATCGACGCCCAGGGACTTGGCAACAGCACGTGCACGCACGACGCCGCCGATGTCCGGGGACACGATCATGAGGTTCTCGAAACGCTGGTCTTCGATGTCATCCACCAGAACGGGGGAGCCGTAGATGTTATCTACCGGAATATCGAAGAAACCCTGGATCTGGTCAGCGTGCAGGTCGACGGTGAGAACACGGTCGATCCCGACGACGGTGAGCATGTCGGCAACCACTTTGGCGCTGATAGCTACACGCGCCGAACGCGGACGGCGATCCTGGCGGGCATATCCGAAGTAAGGAATCACGGCAGTGATTCGAGACGCTGAGGAGCGGCGGAAGGCATCGGCCATCACTACCAGTTCCATCAGGTTATCGTTGGTTGGCGCGCAAGTCGGCTGAATAATGAAAACGTCTTTACCACGAACATTTTCATTGATCTCAGTGCTGATTTCGCCGTCGGAGAACTTACCGACAGAGACGTCACCGAGAGGGATATGCAGCTGACGTACGACACGCCGAGCCAGATCGGGGTTAGCGTTCCCCGTAAAGACCATCATCTTGGACACGCGCAGTACCTGAAGGCTGAGGGTATACCTGGATGAGTATAGGAAAATGGCAGGGGCGGCTGGATTCGAACCAACGCATGGCAGGATCAAAACCTGCTGCCTTACCGCTTGGCGACGCCCCTGTATCTGTTGCTGCGAGTACCTGATACTCGATTCCTAGAGCAGACCTTGCAGCGTGCGATGCAACATCGAGATGTTGCTTCCTTTAGCCACAAACCCTGTTTGGGTCTCTGTAAGAAGGGCCAAAACTTTATCAGCTTCAGCTTTGCTTGGGAAGGCCCCAAACACACAACTTCCAGTTCCGGTTAGCCTAGCATCCGTGAATTTACCTAGTAAATTCAGTGAGTTACGTACTTCCGGGTAACTCTGCTCTACTACCGGTTGGCAGTCATTACGACTGTTTCCCTTGGGAACGGGGCGCATCTTAATGGGCGGTGAATTACGTGTCAACAACGGATGCGAAAAAATTTCTGCTGTACTTACAAATACTTGCGGTACCAGCACGACGTACCAGGGTTCCTCGGGGTCGACGGGGGTGAGCTTCTCGCCCACGCCTTCGGCAAACGCCGCGTGCCCGCGCACGAAAACCGGCACGTCGGCGCCCAGTGTCAGGCCCAGCTCGGCCAGCTGGTCTTCGCTGCAGCCAAGCTGCCAGAGGTGGTTGAGACCGAGCAGGGTGGTGGCGGCATCCGAACTGCCACCGCCGATGCCGCCGCCCATGGGCAGTACCTTCTTCAGGTAGATGTCCACGCCCAGGGGGCAGCCGGTCAGTTGCTGCAGCTTGCGCGCCGCGCGCACGATCAGGTTGCTCTCGTGGGGCACATCCTTGAGGTCGCTGTGCAGGATCACCTGGCCGTCGTCGCGCAGGTCGAAACTCAGTTCGTCGGCATGGTCCAGAAACTGGAACAGCGTCTGCAGCTCGTGGTAGCCGTCGTCGCGGCGGCCGAGAATGTGCAGCATCAGGTTGAGCTTGGCCGGGGCCGGCAGGGTCAATCGGCTCATCATCAATGCCCCAGCTGGCGCGGTTGCCATTCCTTGACCACCACGGTCACGTCGAGGTCCTGGCCGTGCAGCTTGAGGCGCTCGGGCAGCCAGTAGCCGTTCTGTTCGGTGTAGCTCAGGTACTCGACGCTCCAGCCGTCCTGCTTGAGGCTGGCCAGGCGGCTGTCGCCGTCCAGGGTCAGCTGGCTCTTGCTGTCGGGGGCGGGCAGGCCGCGTACCCACCACACCAGGTGCGATACCGGCAGTTCCCAGCCCAGTTGCTCGGCCAGCAGGCTTTCCGGGCTTTGTGCCTCGAAACGGCCCTGGTTGGCCACTTCCAGCACCACCTGGCCCGGACGGCCGGTGAGCCGTGCGGCGCCGCGACCCAGCGGGCCGGACAGGCGAATGTCGTAGTAGTCCTGGCGTTGCAGCCAGAAGAGGGTGCCACTGCCGGAGTCTTTTGGTGCGCGGATGCCCACCTTGCCGTTGATCTGCCAGCCGTCGAGGGTACTCAACTGCTGTTTGTGTTCACGCCACAGTTGCGCGTTGCCCTGGCCCTGCACGGCCTCGCGGGAGCCGAAGCTGGAACAGCCGGCAAGCACGGCGATCAGGCTGAAGGTGATGAAATGGCGCAGTAACATAAGCTTATAGAGTCTCGGATCCGGTCAGGCGCAAGACGGTCTTGCGCAGAATAGGGCTGTCGGGCTGGCCTTCGAAGGCCTTGGCCCAAACCTGGCGGGCTTCACGACGCTTGCCGTTGGCCCACAGCACTTCGCCCAGGTGCGCCGCGACCTCGTGGTCGGGGAAGCGCTCCAGGGCCTGGCGCAGCAGGCGCTCGGCCTCGTCCAGGTTGCCCATGCGGTAGTTGACCCAGCCCAGGCTGTCGAGCACGGCCGGGTCTTCGGGGTTGATCTGCAGGGCTTTCTCGATCAGGCCCTTGGCTTCGGCATAGCGGGTGGTACGGTCGGCCAGGGTGTAGCCCAGCGCATTGAGCGCCATGGCGTTTTCCGGTTCGCGTTGCAGGATGCTGCGCAGGTCCCTTTCCATCTGGGCCAGGTCGTCGCGCTTCTCGGCGAGCATGGCACGGCTGTACAGCAGGCTCAGGTCGTCCGGGTACTGCCGGATCGCTGCCTGCAGCACCTGCATGGCCTGGGCGTCCTTGCCATTGTTGCCAAGGGTTTCGGCCTCGATCAGGTACAGCTGGATCGCGTAGTCCGGCTGCGCCTCGCGGGCTTCGGCAAGGCGCCGGCTGGCCTCGTCGGTGCGCCCGTTGGCAATCAGGATGTCGGCCTGGCGCAGTTGCGCGGGCAGGTAGTCGTTGCCAGGGCCGACCAGGGCGTACTCGGTCAGGGCCGCTTCGGAATCGTTGCGCTCTTCGAAGATGCGCCCCAGGTTCAGGTGCGCCGCATCCACGTGGCTGTCGCGCTCGATCAGTTCCTGCAGGTAGCTGGTGGCTTCGTCGAGCGCCTTGGCCTCGATGCTCACCAGCGCCAGCGAATAGCGCAGTTCGTCGTCTTCGGGGTATTGCTGCAGCAGGTTGGCGAACTCGACCTTGGCGTCGTCGATGCGGTCCTGCTCCACCAGGGTGCGCGCGTAGGTCAGGCGCAGGCGCTTGTCGTCGGGGTTGCGGGCGATGGCCTTGCGCAGCAGCGGCAGGGCTTCGGGGCCGCGGTCGAGCGATTGCAGCAGGCGCGCACGCAACAGGATCGGGGCAATTTCACCGTCCGCCGGCGGGTGGGCTTCGAGCAGCGCCAGGGCGGCCTCGGACTTGCCGTCCTGCTGCAGCAGCAGGGCCTTGCCGAACACCAGCTGGCTGTTGTCGGGGTACTTGACCAGCAGGCGGTCGAAACTTTTCTGCAGGCCGTCGCGGGTGTCCTGGTCGGTTTCGGCCGCCGACAGCGCGAGAAAGTCGAAATGCGTGTCGCCCTGACCCTGCAGCACCTTCTCCATGAACACCATCGAATCGTCATAGCGTCCACTGCGCGCCAGCTGGATGGCGGCGGCGCGTTGTGCGTCGAGGTTCTCGGGGTCGTTCCTGGCCCATATCAGTGCGGTATCGAGGGCGGCCTGATCGGCGCCCAGGTACTCGGCAATGCGAAATGCCCGCTCGGAAATGCCCGCGTCCTGGGTCTTGATCGCCTGGGTGACGTAGTTGTCCAGGGCGATATCGAAGCGGTTGCGCTGCCCGGCGAGCTCGGCGGTCAACAGGCTGTACACCGTGTCCTGGGTGAACGAGCCGTACACCGTGGGCTTCTTGGCCTCGGCGACCGTGGCCGCATCGTCGGCAGGCGCCGTGGCGTCCCGGGCGCCCGGGGTCAGCGTCTGGCAACCCTGGAGCAAGGCAAAGGCGAGGAATAACGCGGAAGATCTATTCATAGGGAGGATTTGGGCGGCTTACCTGCGGTCGGATCATCATGACACAAGGATCATGGCAAACCCATCGTCGATGGGGCTTTTGGATACAGACTATAAGAGACAATAACGAGCGGTGGTTGTTCTCTATCCGGCGAAGTAGGACAATTATCGGCTTCTCGTCACAATCAGCGACCTTGAATGGCCTTTCTTGCCCTCGGTATCAACCATAAGACTGCCTCGGTAGACGTACGCGAGCGCGTGGCGTTTACGCCCGAGCAGCTGGTCGAAGCCTTGCAGCAGCTGTGTCGACTGACCGCCAGCCGCGAAGCTGCGATCCTTTCGACCTGCAATCGCAGCGAACTGTACATCGAACAGGATCACCTGGCGGCGGACAGCGTACTGCGCTGGCTGGCCGATTATCACAAGCTGAGCCTGGATGAACTGCGCGCCTGCGCCTATATCCATGAAGATGATGGCGCCGTGCGGCACATGATGCGGGTGGCCTCCGGGCTCGACTCGCTGGTGCTGGGCGAGCCGCAGATCCTCGGCCAGATGAAATCGGCCTATGCCGTGGCGCGCGAGGCCGGCACCATCGGCCCGCTGCTGGGGCGCCTGTTCCAGGCGACCTTCAGCGCCGCCAAGCAGGTGCGTACCGATACCGCCATCGGTGAAAACCCGGTGTCGGTGGCATTTGCCGCCGTGAGCCTGGCCAAGCAGATCTTCAGCGACCTGGGCCGCAGCCAGGCCCTGCTGATCGGTGCCGGCGAAACCATCACGCTGGTGGCGCGACACCTGCACGAGCAGGGCGTGCGCCGCATCGTGGTGGCCAACCGCACGCTGGAGCGCGCCAGCACCCTGGCCGAGCAGTTCGGTGCCCATGCGGTGCTGCTGTCGGACATCCCGCAGGAGCTGGTCAACAGCGATATCGTGATCAGTTCCACTGCCAGCCAGTTGCCGATCCTGGGCAAGGGCGCGGTCGAGAGTGCGCTCAAGCAGCGCCGTCACAAGCCGATCTTCATGGTCGACATCGCCGTGCCCCGCGACATCGAGGCGCAGGTGGGCGATCTGGACGACGTGTACCTGTACACCGTCGACGACCTGCATGATGTGGTGGCCGAAAACCTCAAGAGCCGCCAGGGCGCCGCCCAGGCCGCCGAAGAGCTGGTCACCGTGGGCGCCGAGGACTTCATGCTGCGCCTGCGCGAGCTGGCTGCGGTGGATGTGCTCAAGGCCTACCGCCAGCAGAGCGAGCGCCTGCGCGACGAAGAGCTGCAAAAGGCCCAGCGCCTGCTGGCCAACGGCAGCAACGCCGAAGAGGTGCTGGCGCAGTTGGCCCGCGGCCTGACCAACAAATTGCTGCACGCGCCGAGCGTGCAACTGAAAAAGCTGTCTGCCGAAGGCCGCCTCGATGCGCTGGCCATGGCCCAGGAACTCTTTGCCCTCAACGAGGGCTCCACGGATAAAACCCCGCAATGAAAGCGTCGCTGCTGAATAAACTGGACACGCTCCAGGACCGTTTCGAGGAATTGACCGCCCTGCTGGGTGACGCCGAAGTGATTTCGGACCAGACGCGCTTCCGTGCCTACTCGCGCGAATATGCCGAGGTCGAGCCCGTGGCACAGACCTACGCGCAGTGGCGCAAGGTGCAGGCTGACCTGGAGGGTGCCCAGGCCTTGCTCAAGGACAGCGACCCGGACCTGCGCGAAATGGCGGTCGAAGAAGTACGCGAGGCCAAGGAGCAACTGGCCGCTATCGAAGGGCAACTGCAACGCATGCTGCTGCCCAAGGACCCCAACGACGGG
This sequence comes from Pseudomonas sp. UBA7500, assembly GCF_002478435.1. Taxonomy (NCBI): domain Bacteria; kingdom Pseudomonadati; phylum Pseudomonadota; class Gammaproteobacteria; order Pseudomonadales; family Pseudomonadaceae; genus Pseudomonas; species Pseudomonas sp. UBA7500. The sequence goes on from NZ_DLNW01000006.1 coordinate 79,762, forward strand.
CGCAACGTGTTCCTCGAGATCCGTGCCGGCACAGGTGGCGACGAGGCGGCGATCTTCTCCGGCGATCTGTTTCGCATGTACTCGCGTTATGCCGAGCGTCGCGGCTGGCGCCTGGAAATCCTCTCCGAGAACGAGGGCGAGCACGGCGGCTACAAGGAAATCATCGCCCGCGTCGAGGGCGACAGCGTGTACGGCAAGCTCAAGTTCGAGTCTGGCGCACACCGCGTGCAGCGGGTGCCGGAAACCGAGTCCCAGGGCCGCATCCACACCTCCGCGTGCACCGTGGCGGTGCTGCCCGAGCCCGACGAGCAGGTGGCCATCGAGATCAACCCGGCCGACCTGCGGGTGGACACCTACCGCTCCTCCGGCGCGGGCGGCCAGCACGTGAACAAGACCGACTCGGCCATCCGCATCACCCACTTGCCCACCGGCATCGTGGTCGAATGCCAGGAAGAGCGCTCGCAGCACAAGAACCGCGCCCGTGCGATGTCCTGGCTGTCGGCCAGGCTCAACGACATGCAGACCAGTGCCGCGCAGAACGCGATCGCCAGCGAGCGCAAGCTGCTGGTGGGCTCGGGTGACCGCTCCGAGCGTATCCGTACCTACAACTATCCACAGGGCCGGGTGACCGATCACCGCATCAACCTGACCCTGTATTCGCTGGATGAAGTACTGGCGGGCGGCGTCGATGCGATCATCGAGCCGCTGCTGTCCGAATACCAGGCCGATCAACTGGCCGCACTGGGTGAGTAAATGACCATCATTGCCAGCCTGCTGCGCGGGGCGCAGCTACCCGACTCGCCCACCGCGCGCCTGGATATCGAGCTGCTGCTGGCTGCGGCCATCGGCAAATCGCGCAGCTACCTGCACACCTGGCCCGAGCGCATCGTCAGCAGCGAAGCGGCCGCAACCTTCGCCACCTACCTGCAGCGGCGCAGCGAAGGCGAGCCGGTGGCCTATATCCTCGGCCAGCAGGGCTTCTGGAAGCTTGACCTGGAAGTGGCCCCGCACACGCTGATCCCGCGGCCGGACACCGAGCTGCTGGTGGAGGTCGCCCTTGAGCTGCTGCCGGCAACGCCATTGCAGGTGCTCGACCTGGGCACCGGCAGCGGCGCCATCGCCCTGGCCCTGGCCAGCGAGCGCGGCGGCTGGCAGGTGATGGCCGTCGACCGGGTGCCCGAAGCCGTGGCCCTGGCCGAGCGCAACCGCCAGCGTTTGCAGCTGGACAACGCCAAGGTGCTTGCCAGCCACTGGTTCGACGCCCTGCAAGGGCAGCGCTTTGCGCTGATCGTCAGCAATCCGCCCTACATCGCCGAGCAGGACCCGCACCTGGCGGCTGGCGACGTGCGCTTCGAGCCCAGCAGTGCGCTGGTGGCCGGCAGCGACGGGCTCGACGACCTGCGCCAGATCATCACACAGGCCCCGCAGCACCTGCTGCCCGGCGGCTGGCTGCTGCTGGAACATGGCTATGACCAGGCTGCAGCGGTGCGCGAACTGCTGGCGCGACACGGGTTCGAGCAGATCCAGAGCCGCACCGACCTTGGCGGCCATGAGCGCATCAGCCTCGGGCGCCTGGCATGCTGAACGACGAGGAGCTGTTGCGCTACAGCCGGCAGATCCTGTTGGCCCAGGTGGATATCGACGGGCAGTTGCGCCTCAAGGGCAGCCGGGTACTGATCGTCGGCCTGGGCGGCCTGGGTTCGCCGGTGGCGCTGTACCTGGCGGCGGCCGGGGTCGGCGAGCTGCACCTGGCCGACTTCGACACGGTCGACCTGACCAACCTGCAACGCCAGGTGATGCACGACACGGCCGCCGTGGGCCTGAGCAAGGTCGATTCGGCCATGGCCCGGCTGCAGGCGATCAACCCGCAGGTCGCCCTGGTTGCCCATCGCCAGGCCCTGGATGAAGACTCCCTGGCCCAGGCGGTGGGGGCGGTCGACCTGGTACTGGACTGCTGTGACAACTTTGCCACCCGCGAGGCGGTGAACGCTGCCTGCGTCGCGGCCGGCAAGCCGCTGGTCAGCGGTGCGGCCATTCGCCTGGAAGGCCAGCTGTCGGTGTTCGATCCGCGCAACCCGCTCAGCCCCTGCTACCACTGCCTGTACGGGCATGGCAGCGAAGCCGAGCTGACCTGCAGCGAAGCCGGTGTGCTCGGCCCGCTGGTAGGCCTGGTGGGCAGCCTGCAGGCGCTGGAGGCCTTGAAGCTGCTGGCCGGGTTTGGCGAGCCGCTGGTGGGTCGCCTGCTGCTCGTCGATGCCCTGGGAACGCGGTTTCGCGAGCTGCGGGTCAAGCGCGACCCGGCCTGCAGCGTGTGTGGCGCCGGCCATGCGTGAAGCGCCGGTCGGGGTGTTCGATTCGGGCGTGGGCGGGCTGTCGGTGCTGGCGGAAATCAGCCGCCTGCTGCCCGACGAGTCGCTGCTGTATGTGGCGGACTGCGGGCATATTCCCTATGGCGAGAAGTCGCCCGAGTTCATCCGCCAGCGCTGCCGCCTGGTAGCGGAGTTCTTTCAGCAACAGGGCGCCAAGGCCATGGTGCTGGCCTGCAACACCGCCACCGTGGCGGCGGTGGCCGATCTGCGCGAGCGCTACCCGCACTGGCCGCTGGTGGGCATGGAGCCGGCGGTAAAGCCGGCGGCAGCGGCCACCCGCAGTGGCGTGGTAGGGGTGCTGGCAACCACTGGCACCCTGCAGAGCGCCAAGTTCGCCGCGTTGCTGGATCGCTTTGCCAGCGACGTTCGTGTAGTTACCCAGCCGTGTCCGGGGCTGGTGGAACTGATCGAGGCGGGCGACCTGGACAGCCCCGCACTGCGCCAGTTGTTGCAGGGCTATGTCGAGCCGCTGCTGGCCGCCGGCTGCGACACCCTGATCCTGGGCTGCACCCATTACCCCTTCCTGAAACCGCTGCTGGCGCACATGGTACCGCCGGCCGTGGCCATCATCGATACCGGCGCTGCGGTGGCCCGGCAACTCCAGCGTTTGCTGGGTGAACGGGACCTGCTGGCCCACGGCCCGGCGCAGCCTGCGCAGTTCTGGACCAGCGGCAGTCCGGCACATTTAGTAAAGATTCTGCCGATGTTGTGGAATAAATCTGACAGTGTGCGAAGCTTCGACTTGTAAAAAAACTGTGAAAAATGCATTTTTTTCCTGAACTATCGTACTACTGCCGATTTCTATTCAATCGTCTGATGAGACACAAAACCACAACAGCATTTAGGAAAAGGGACGTTTCTCATGAAGAAACTGCTTTGCTTGGCTGCGATTGCAGCCGTTACCCTGGGGCACTCTTTCACCGCAAACGCCGCTGACGCCTCGTTTTCCGTAGGGCAGACCGGTGACTCGACCATGGTCTATCGCCTTGGGCTGCAGTCCAACTGGGACGCCAGCTGGTGGCAGACCAGCGTCGGCCGCGTGACCGGCTACTGGGACGGTGCCTACACCTACTGGGACGGCGACAAGACTTCCAGCAACCACAGCCTCTCGTTCGCGCCCGTGTTCGTCTACGAGTTCGCCGGTGAGTCGGTCAAACCCTACATCGAGGCGGGTATCGGTGTAGCGGCCTTCTCCAGCACCAAGCTTGAAACCAACAAGCTCGGCTCGTCGTTCCAGTTCGAAGACCGCATCGGGTTCGGCTTGCGCTTCGCGGGCGGACACGAGGTAGGCGTGCGCGCCATCCACTATTCGAACGCGGGCCTGCAAAGCCCCAACGATGGCGTGGAAAGCTATTCGCTGCACTACCGCATGCCGCTCTGACGGCCGGCCGGTACCCTGCACCACGAAAAAGGCCCTGACTTGCGTCAGGGCCTTTTTTCATTTTGGCAGCGGCCACAGCTCATTGACCGCCAGCGCCTGCAGGGTCAACTGCTGCGGGCGTTCGCCCAGGCGTTGCAGGATGGCGCTGGCAGCCGAACTGGCGTCCCACTCATCCGGGATGGCAGTGGGTGTGTTCATGCCCTGTGCAGGCGTCTGAGGGGCCACGATGGTCAGGTCGATGCCGTGTGCGACCAGCAGGGGGCGGGCGTCTTCGAACAGTGACGCGATGCTGTTGGCAGGGCGCCGCGGCTGTCCGGGCTCGCCCAGCTGCAGGGCAGAGTACGCACTGAGAATCCCCACCACCTGCGGGGCGCGCCCCTTGTCCAGAAGGGGGAGCGCGCCATCGAGGCAGTGCGAGGCGGCGGCCAGGTTGCTCCGCACCACGTCCTGCAGCAGTGTCTGGGTAATCGGCAACGGCAGGTAGTCGCAGGTGCCGGCGTTGACGATCAGGCCGTCGATGGCCTGCCATTGTTCGGTCAGGGTGGCGCAGGCGCGCCTGGCCTGCGGCAACTGGTGCAGGTCGCCGGCAAGCACAAGGACCCTACCGGGATAGTCGGTCTCAAGGGGGTGTGCATCGTCGCGATTGCGAACACTGAGCGCCACCTTGCAGCCCTGTTCAAGCAGCGCCTCTGCCAAGGCATGCCCAAGTCCGTTGCTGGCACCGGTAATCCAGATGCGCCGAGGTCGATCACTGCTCAAGATCCTTTCCTCAATCGTTGCGTTTAGGTAAGTGTTTGAACGCATCCAGTGCGCGTTGGCGACTAGAACTTAAGTCTACAATTGCATGAGGATAGACATCTATTGCAAACAAATCGTTCTGGACATTGGGTAAATGGACGGCCTTGTGGTCCAGGTTGCCGCGTTCAGGCAGCCAGTGCTTCAGAAATCGCCCTGCAGGGTCGAAGCGTTGCGACTGGCTCACCGGATTGAAGATCCGAAAGTAGGGCACGGCGTCGGTACCGGTCGAGGCGCTCCACTGCCAGCCGCCGTTGTTGGCGGCCAGGTCGCCGTCGATCAGGTGGCGCATGAAGAAGCGTTCGCCTTCACGCCAGTCGATCAGCAGGTTCTTGGTCAGAAACATGGCCGTGACCATGCGCAGGCGATTGTGCATCCAGCCTGTGGCGAGCAACTGGCGCATGGCCGCATCCACGATAGGGATGCCGGTGCGGCCCTGTTGCCAGGCCAGCAGGTCCTGTGGCGCATTGCGCCAGGGCAGGGCTTCGGTATGTGACCTGAAGGCACGGTGGCGGGAAACCTGCGGGTAGCCCACCAGGATGTGCTTGTAGAACTCGCGCCACAGCAGTTCGTTGATCCAGGTGATGGCGCCGGCATTCCCGCTGTCGAATTCGCCGAAGTTGCAGGCCAGGGCGGCATGCAGGCACTGGCGGGGGGAGATCACCCCGGCGGCGAGGTAGGCCGACAGCTGGCTGGTGCCAGGTACGGCAGGAAGGTCGCGCTGTACCGGATAATCCTCGATGGCCTCGTCGACAAAGCGCGCCAGGCGGCGCGCGGCTTCATCCTCGCCTGCCGGCCACAGCGTGCGCAACGCGTCAGGCGGTGTCTCGAAGCCGGCCACCTGGGTGGGGACGGTGTCGCTGGCAATGGCCAGCCGGGCCTGGGCTGCCGGCGCCGAAACCCGTGAGGGAAGCCCCAGGTGAAGGCGTTCGTAGCACACCTTGCGAAACTGGCTGAACACCTGGAAGTAACCGCCGCTGCGGGTCAGGATGCTGCCGGGCTTGAACAGCAACTGGTCCAGGTAGCTGTGCACCTGGATGTCGGCCTGGCGCAATGCCTGCTGCACGGCCTGATCGCGACGTTGTTCGTGTACCCCGTATTCCTCGTTCAGGTGCACGGCACTGACCGCATGTTGCCTGCACAGCGCGAGCAGTACCCGAGGCGCATCGGCCCACTGGTCGGCAGGCACAATCAGCAGGGGAATGTTCAGGGCGTCCAGTGACTGGCGCAGGCTGTGCAGGTTGCGCAGCCAGAAGTCCACCTTGCACGGGGCGTCGTCGTGGGCGAGCCACTGCCCGGGGCTTACCAGCCACACCGCCAGGGTGGGGCCGCGCGAGCAGGCAGCGGCCAGCGCAGTGTTGTCGTGAACGCGCAAGTCGTTGCGCAGCCAGATCAGTTGCATACGAAATCCTGTGAATGTGGGGGAGACGTCAGGTGGCCAGCAGGCCCAGCAACAGGGCGGGCAGCGCCACCACAGAGGACGGCAGATGCACGTTGCCTGCCTGCAGGCCCGCCGCCTCGGCATGCTCCTTGTAGAGCGCGGCCATGCTGCCCAGCAGCAGGGTCGGCAGATCGATCGCATTGAGGCTGCGCTGCAGTTCACGCGGATCGAGCGCCGCGTTCAGGCACATCACCAACGCACAGGGTTTGAGCTGCTGCACGGCAAACGCCAACTCTCGAGGTGGCAGCGGCCAGTCGAATACCTCGACCGCGCAGCCGGCATCACTGAGCAGCCAGGCGCACAGCCACAGCTGCGGGTCGAATGGCAGGGCCGAGGCGTTGACCAGCAGGGCGGGCGCGGCGTTCAGCTGACGGTTGTTGTGATACACCCGCACGCCAAGTTTGCTGCGCAGCCAGGTATGGAAGAACACCTGCTCCATGCGGGCGGCAAAGTGCCCGTGCCAGCGGGTGTCGAGTTCTTGCAGCAACGGCAGCAACAGTTGCTCGCACAGGGTGGCGGCGGGGTAGAGGGCCATGGCCTGGTTGAACAGCTGGTCGAGTCGGCGTTCGGCCAGTTGCGCGATGCAGTCGACCAGTTGCAGGCGCAGGGTGTGCCAGTCGTCGTTGCCGGGTGCGGGTTGCACTGCTGGGGAGGTGTCGAGCAGCGGCTTGACCTGGCCCACCGCGATTCCGCGGTTGAGCCATTGCAGAATCTGCTGGATGCGCTGCACGTGTGCGGCGCTGTAGAGCCGGTGACCCTTGCCGGTGCGCTGCGGCACGATCAGCCCGTAGCGGCGCTCCCACGCGCGCAGGGTCACGGGGTTGACCCCGGTCAGGCGGGTGACTTCACGAATGGGCAGCAGGTCGTCTTCAGATGGCATTGCGCAGGCTCAGGTTTTCCGGGTGCGGTTGCAGATAGACCTGCTGCATGAGGTAGGGGTCGGGGTGGCGGCGCAGGTGGTGCTTGAGCAGGGTCAGCGGCACCACCAGCGGGACGATGCCGGCCTGGTACTGGTCGATCAGGGCGCGGATTTCCTGTTTGTCGCGGGGGTCGAGAAACCGGCGCAGGTAGCCGCTCAGGTGCATCAGCACGTTGCCGTGGGTGCCGCGACTGGCGCAGCGGCTCAGGGCGCTCATCAGCTGGCTGAAATACCGTGGGCCGATCTGGGTGGGGTCGTCCTGGCGCTGCATGCTGCCCAGCAACTTGCCGAGCACCTTGTACTGCTGGGGGTTGTGCGCCATCAGCTGGTACTTGTAACGCGAGTGGAAGGCGATGAGGGCATGCCGACTGAGCCCGCCTGCCAGCAGTTGCTGCCAGTCGGCGTAGGCATACACGCGGGTGATGAAGTTTTCCCGCAGTACCGGATCGCACAGCCGGCCATCCTCTTCGACCGGCAGGTCGGGGCGCTGGGCGCAGAACCGTGCGGCGTACAGGCCGCGACCGCCTTCGGTGGCCGGGTAGCCGTTGGCCTGGTACACCTTGACCCGTTCCAGGCCGCAGGATGGCGATTTCTGCATGAAGATGTAGCCGCAGATGTCGGTCAGTTGCCCGGCCATTTCTGCGCCGTAGGCATCCAGTGCCTGGCTGACGTCCAGGCTGGCATCGCGGCTGCCCACGGCCCTGGGGTTGGCCGGGTCACCGGTCAGGCGGATGGCCTGGCGAGGTGTGCCCAGGCCGATGGCAACCTCGGGGCAGATGCCGATGAAGTCGAAGTGCTCGGCCAGCACTTCATTGCACAGGCGCGAGGCCTTGTGCCCGCCGTTGTAGCGGACCTCTTCGCCGGTCAGGCATGCACTGATGGCAATCTTTGGTCTGGTGGCCGCCATGGTCGCTCTCGACTGAAATTTGTACAGAAACAAAATTATGTACAGCTTCGCTCATCATAGATAACGCGTTGTACAAGTCAAATGTTCTGTACAGCTTCAGCCGGTGCAGGGGTCATTCCAGGTGTTCGAGCAGGCGCCGCGCCGCTTCCTGGCCGCTGAGCCATGCGCCCTCGACGCGCCCCGACATGCACCAGTCGCCGCAGGCGTACAGGCCCAGGTCGGCATCGGCCAGCGCGCCCCATTCATGGCTGCTGCTCGGGCGGGCATACAACCAGCGATGGGCCAGGGTGAAGGTGGGGGCCGGCACGGCGCAGCCCACCAGTTCGGCGAAGTTGCCCAGCAGGTGCTCGATCACGGCCTCGCGCGACAGGTCGATGTGTTGCTTGCTCCAGCTGGCGGTGGCGTGCAGAACCCAGGTGTCGAGTTTTTCGTCACGCCCGGGCTTGCTGCGGTTGCGCGCCAGCCAGTCGAGGTCGCAGCCCTGCACGAAGCAGCCCTGCATGGGGGTGTCCAGGGGCGTATCGAAGCCCAGCGCAATGGCCCAGGTGGGCTCCATCTGCACGCTGGCGGCCATGCCGGCCAGCTTGGTGGTGGCGCTGAGCAGCTGCGTGGCCTGGGGCGCCGGCACCGCAATGATGACGCGACTGAACGGCCCGTGGCTGCCGCCCTCGGTGTCCTGCAGGTGCCAGTACTGCTTGCCGCGGAACACCTCGGCAATGCGGCAATTGAAGTTGACGGTGACATCCTTGAGCAGGCCGCGGGTGATGGCGCTCATGCGCGGTACACCCACCCAGCGGATCTGCTCATCCGGCGAGGGGGTCAGCTGACCTTCGCGGTAGTTGTACAGTTGCGGCTTCCATTCGGCCGCCCAGCCCTTGGCCTGCCAGGCCTGGACCTGTTCGACGAAACGTCGGTCGCGGGCCGTGAAGTACTGCGCGCCCAGGTCCAGGGCGCCGGCTTCGCTGCGTTTGCTGGCCATGCGTCCGCCACTGCCGTGGCCCTTGTCGAACAGGTGCACGGTGTGCCCGGCCTTCTGCAGGGCCTGGGCGGCGGACAGGCCGGCGATGCCGGCACCGATGATTGCGATAGGAACAGTCATGATGGCCTCTTCGAACCTTTTGGAAACAGCCTACGCTGCCCGACAAGCCTGTACAATATCTCCAGCTTGTATAAGATGATTCCGCTCGACGTTGCAGGTTGGCCTATGTTTATCCGAGAGCGTTCGGTCAAAAAAGTGCCTTGAACTTAAAAATAGACCAGCGCGCGCCATGTGAGGACACAGCCATGCATATATTGCTGACCGGTGGTACGGGCCTGATCGGCAGACACCTTTGCCGCTTCTGGCTGGACAAGGGTTACCGCCTGACGGTGTGGAGCCGGCGTCCGGCGCAGGTCGCTCAGGTGTGCGGGGCAGGGGTGCGCGGCATTGCCCGGCTCGACGAACTGGGCGAGGAGCCGGTGGACGCCGTGGTCAACCTGGCCGGTGCGCCGATTGCCGATCGCCCCTGGACGTCGCACCGACGCGCGCTGCTATGGGCTAGCCGCATCACCCTCACCGAGCAGTTGATCGCCTGGCTGCAAGGCCGGCAGCAGCGCCCTGCGGTGCTGATCTCGGGGTCGGCGGTAGGGTGGTATGGCGATGGTGGTGAGCGCGAGCTGACCGAGCTGTCGCAGCCGGTCAAGGAGGACTTTGCCAGCCAGCTGTGCATTGCCTGGGAAGAAACTGCGCTGCGCGCCGAGGCCCTGGGCATGCGGGTGGTGCTGGTGCGTACCGGGCTGGTGCTGGCGGCCGAGGGCGGCTTTTTGTCGCGCCTGCGCCTGCCGTTCAAGCTCGGGCTGGGCGGGCCGATTGGCAGTGGTCGCCAGTGGATGCCGTGGGTCCATCTGGACGACCAAATTGCCCTGATTGATTTTCTGTTGCAGCGCGAGGATGCCAGCGGTCCTTATAATGCCTGCGCGCCGGAGCCGGTGCGCAACCGCGAATTTGCCCGACGCCTGGGGCGTGCGCTGCACCGCCCGGCGTTCATGCCGTTGCCGGCGCTGGTGCTGCGCGCCGGGCTCGGCGAACTGTCGGTATTGCTGCTGGGTGGCCAGCGGGCGCGCCCGGTGCGCTTGCTGGCGGCAGGCTTCACGTTCCGTTACAACGATGTGCAATCGGCGCTGGATGACTTGTCCGCGCGCCTCTGAAAAGGATGTTGCATGACCGATCATGCTCTGCTGCTGGTCAACCTGGGTTCACCGGCTTCCACTTCCGTCGCCGACGTGCGTCGTTACCTCAACCAGTTTCTGATGGACCCGTATGTGATCGACCTGCCGTGGCCGGTGCGTCGCCTGCTGGTCTCGCTGATCCTGATCAAGCGTCCGGAGCAGTCGGCCCACGCCTATGCCTCCATCTGGTGGGAGGAAGGCTCGCCGCTGGTGGTGCTGACCCGGCGCCTGCAGCAGGCCATGGGCGCGCACTGGGCCCACGGGCCTGTGGAAATCGCCATGCGCTATGGCGAGCCTTCGCTGTCCACGGTGTTGCAGCGTCTGGCCGGCCAGGGCGTCACCAAGGTGACCCTGGCGCCGTTGTACCCGCAGTTTGCCGACAGCACCGTGACCACCGTGATCGAGCAGGCCAAGGCCGTGGTGGCCGAGCACAAGCTGGCATTGCAGATGCCGGTGCTGCGTCCGTTCTATGATCAGCCGCTGTACATCGACGCGCTGGTGGCCAGTGCCAGGCCGTACCTGGAGCAGGGCTTCGATCACCTGCTGCTGAGCTTTCACGGTTTGCCCGAGCGGCACCTGAAGAAACTCGACCCTACCGGTTCGCATTGTTTCCAGAATGCCGACTGCTGTCGCAACGCTTCGCCCGAGGTGCTGGCGGTGTGTTATCGCGCGCAGTGCCTGCGTTCAGCACAGTTGTTCGCGCAGAAGATGGGCCTGGCCGAGGGCCAATGGTCGGTGTCGTTCCAGTCGCGGCTGGGCCGGGCCAAGTGGATCGAACCCTACACCGAGGCGCGCCTGGACGAGCTGGGCAAGGCAGGCGTCAAGAAGCTGCTGGTGATGTGCCCGGCGTTCGTGGCCGACTGCATCGAGACGCTGGAAGAAATCGGCGATCGCGGGCGCGAGCAGTTTGTCGAGGCGGGCGGGCAAGAGCTGGTGCTGGTGCCGTGCCTGAATGATCACCCGCAGTGGGTGGAGGCGCTTACGCAGTTGTGTGAGCAGGCGGGTTAGGTAGTGCAGCGTTCGCCGGCAAGGCCGGCTCCTACAGGTTTGCGCGAACCCCTGTAGGAGCCGGCCTTGCCGGCGAAGCGTTTCAGATCAAGGCAAATGGTCGTCCAGCACCTTGTTCTTCCAGCCGTCATTGCCCGGCAGCAGCAGGTTGAGCGCAATGGCCACCACGGCGCACAAAGCGATACCCTTCAGGCCCCAGTCGTCCGGGCCGGTACCGGTGCCGACCAGCACACCGCCAATCCCGAACACCAGGGTCACCGAGACGATCACCAGGTTGCGCGCTTCGCTCAGGTCGATCTTGTGGCGGATCATGGTGTTCATGCCCACTGCCGCGATCGAGCCGAACAGCAGGCACAGGATGCCGCCCATCACCGGCACCGGAATGCTCTGCAGCAACGCGCCGAACTTGCCGACGAAGGCCAGGCTGATGGCGAACACCGCCGCCCAGGTCATGATCTTGGGGTTGTAGTTCTTGGTCAGCATCACCGCGCCGGTCACTTCGGCGTAGGTGGTGTTGGGCGGGCCGCCGAACAGGCCGGCGGTGGTGGTGGCGATGCCGTCACCCAGCAGGGTACGGTGCAGGCCGGGCTTTTTCAGGTAGTCGCGACCGGTCACGCTGCCCACTGCAATCACGCCGCCGATATGCTCGATCGCCGGGGCCAGGGCCACCGGTACGATGAACAGGATCGCCTGCCAGTTGAAGGCCGGCGCGGTAAAGTGCGGCAGGGCCAGCCAGGGGGCGGCGGCGATCTTGGCGGTGTCGACCACACCGAAGTAGAACGACAGGCCAAAGCCCACCAGCACCCCGGCAATGATCGGCACCAGGCGGAAGATGCCCTTGCCGAACACCGCCACGATGAGGGTGGTGAGCAGCGCCGGCATCGAGATCATCATTGCGGTGCTGTAGGGCAGCAGTTCGGCGCCGTCACCGGCCTTGCCCATGGCCATGTTGGCGGCAATCGGCGCCATCGCCAGGCCGATCGAGATGATCACCGGGCCGATCACCACCGGCGGCAGCAGGCGGTCGATGAAGCCGGTGCCCTTGATCTTCACGGCCAGGCCCAGGAAGGTGTAGACGAACCCGGCCGCCATTACCCCGCCCATGGTCTCGGCCAGGCCGAACTGGCCCTTGGCGAGAATGATGGGGGTGATGAAGGCAAAACTGGAGGCGAGGAACACCGGCACCTGACGGCCAGTGACCACCTGGAACAGCAGAGTCCCCAGGCCCGCAGTGAACAGCGCAACGTTGGGGTCGAGGCCGGTAATCAGCGGCATCAGCACCAGCGCGCCGAATGCCACGAAGAGCATCTGCGCGCCGGAGACGACCTGGCGCCAGAGCGGGTCGTTGAACTCGTCCTGCATGTTCAGGTGTCCTTCTGCTTGGTGCCGAAGATCTTGTCGCCTGCATCGCCCAGGCCGGGAATGATGTAGCCGTGTTCGTTCAGGCGTTCATCGATCGAGGCGGTGTAGATGTGCACGTCGGGGTGTGCACCCTCGACCGCCGCGATGCCTTCGGGCGCTGCCACCAGCACCATGGCGCGGATGTCCTTGCAGCCGGCCTTCTTCAGCAGGTCGATGGTGGCGATCATGGAGCTGCCGGTGGCCAGCATCGGGTCGATGATCATGGCCAGGCGCTCGTCGATCTCGGGTACCAGTTTTTCCAGGTAGGTGTGCGCTTCGAGGGTTTCCTCGTTGCGGGCAACGCCCACGGCGCTGACCTTGGCGCCCGGGATCAGGCTGAGCACGCCGTCGAGCATGCCGATACCGGCGCGCAGGATCGGCACCACGGTGATCTTCTTGCCGGCGATCTTCTCGACCTGTACGGTGCCGCACCAGCCTTGAATGTCGTAGCTTTCCAGCGGCAGATCCTTGGTTGCCTCGTACGTCAGGAGCGCGCCGACTTCCTGGGCGAGTTCGCGAAAATTCTTCGTGCTGATATCGGCGCGGCGCATCAGGCCGAGCTTGTGACGGATCAGCGGATGGCGGATCTCACGGGTTGGCATAGGGAAAGGCTCCGGGGGGCGGGCAAAAAAACCGCGCTAGAGTAATCTATTCGGCCGCAGGTGTCCTATAGGCATTGTGCACGTTAGTCCATAAATGCTTGATCTGATGCGTGAGGGTGCGTACCTTTGCCCGCTTTTCTCAACCGCAGCCCCCCTGGAGAGCGTCATGTCCGCTGATCTCGAGCATATCCGTCAAGTCATGCGTGAAGCAGACTGCCTGCACAGCGAAGCCGAAGTCGAAGCGGCGATTGCCCGTGTGGGCGCGCAGATCACCGCCGACCTGGCCGACCGCAACCCGGTGGTGTTCTGCGTGATGAACGGTGGCTTGATCTTCTCCGGCAAGCTGCTGACCCATTTGCAGTTCCCGCTGGAGGCGTCCTACCTGCATGCCACGCGCTACCGCAACCAGACCAGCGGCGGTGACCTGTTCTGGAAGGCCAAGCCCGAAGTGTCGTTCATCGATCGCGAAGTGCTGATCATCGACGACATCCTCGACGAAGGGCACACCCTCAGCGCCATCATCGACTTCTGCAAGCATGCCGGTGCCAAGGCGGTGTACAGCGCGGTGCTGGTGGACAAGGACCACGACCGCAAGGCCAGCCCTGACCTGAAGGCCGACTACTGCGGTTTGAGCTGCGTTGACCGCTATGTGTTCGGCTACGGCATGGACTACAAGGGCTACTGGCGCAATGCGGCGGGCATCTATGCCGTGAAGGGCATGTAAAACCGGGTGGGAGCTGACTTGGCCCGCGAAAGGGTCGATGTGGTATCAGCTGTTTGCGGTGCCTGCAGCGCAGGTCAGGCCCGCTCCCACAAGAGGCCGTCAGCTACGTACATTTCTCATGCTAGAGTGCCAGGCCGCCCCCAAGGAGCCTGCCATGCGCGCCATCCTCGCCCTCCTGCTGCTGACCAGCCTGCCCCTGGCCGCCGCGCCGCTGCACAGCCAGTTCCTGCCGCCCGACGACCTTACCCTGCGCCAGGAAACCCCTGACGCCCAGCAACTGCTGCAGGTGACCCAGTATTCGGTGGTGGTCGGCAACCAGCGACAGTCCAACCAGCAACCGATACCGGTCACGGCACCGGTGCTGATGCGCCTCAAGGGCAAGCCCCTGAACAAGGGCGCCACCATCAGCGAGGTGCTGATCAGCTTCGACGGCGAAGGCAAGAGCCTGCGCAAACCGGCGTTCGACGCCAAGAGCCGCACCCTGACCCTCAACTATCCCGCCAGCCAGTACCGGGTGATTCTCGACCTGCTGCGCAACGACACCCTGTACGTGCAGTTCCTCAGCTATGCCAACGGTCATATCTGGGCCGATGTGCACACCGGCACCCTACGCGCGCGTTGAGCCACAGCGCTGCCGGGGGGTAAACTGCCGGCCCGTGAAAAATGTCCGTGATGGTTCAGTTGGAGTCGGCAATGCGTAAAGACAAGAAGCAAGTGATTGGTGATGAGATCAGCGACGACTACATCAAGTCGTTTCTCCAGTTCGAACCGGCCGATGCCAGCTCGCCCTCGCACCACAAACTGATCAAGGCCTATCGCGGCCTGCGCATCGATGACTTCGAACGTTTCGTCGGCTTCTTCGTCGAGGCCGGATACGATGTGGACGGCAAGGACGAGCACGGCAACACCTTCGCCCAGGTGATCGGCGACCAGCGCAATGCGCCCGAGTACATCGAGATCATCGACAGCGCCCGCAAGTGAGTACATCGCAGCCATGAAAAAACGCCCCGAGGGGCGTTTTTTCATGCATCACGCTTACGCGTAGCTTTGCGTCGGCTGGTTCTCGACCAGGCCCAGGGCCTCGTCGTTCTGCGCGCTGATCTTGTGGTACAGCGCAGCGTCGGTCGCCAGGACCTTCTCCCGTGCCGGGAAGATCTCGTTGAGCTTGGCCGCCCAGGCGCCCTTGGCCTGCTCGGGGAAGCAGCGTTCGATCAGTTCCAGCATGATCGACACGGTGACCGAAGCACCCGGCGAGGCGCCCAGCAGGGCGGCCAGCGAGCCGTCCTTGGCCGCCACCAGTTCGGTACCGAACTGCAGGATGCCGCCTTTTTTCGGGTCTTTCTTGATGATCTGGACCCGTTGCCCGGCCACTTCCAGGCGCCAGTCTTCGGCCTTGGCTTCAGGGTAGAAGCGACGCAGCGATTCCAGGCGCTGTTCCATCGACTGCATCACCTCGCTGACCAGGTACTTGGTCAGGTCGAAGTTGTCGCGGGCCACGGCCAGCATCGGCCCGATATTGCCCAGGCGCACCGACAGCGGCAGGTCGAGGAACGAGCCGTGCTTGAGGAACTTGGTGGTGAAGCCGGCGTACGGGCCGAACAGCAGCGAGGTCTTGCCGTCGACGACGCGGGTATCCAGGTGCGGTACCGACATCGGCGGCGAACCCACGGCGGCCTGGCTGTAGACCTTGGCCTGGTGGCGCTTGACCACCTCGGGGTTGTCGCAGCGCAGCCACTGGCCACTGACCGGGAAACCGCCGAAGCCCTTGCTCTCCTCGATGCCCGACAGCTGCAGCAGCGGCAGGGCCGCGCCACCGGCGCCGAGGAACACGAAGCGGGCATCGACGTCGCGGCTGCTGCCGCTGTTGACGTCCTTGATGGTGACGGTCCAGCCGCTGCCGTTACGGCGCAGGCCGGTGACCTTCTTGCTGTACTTGACCTGCGACTCGGGGGTGTCGGCCAGGTGCTTGAGCAGCTTGTTGGTCAGGGCGCCGAAGTTGACGTCGGTGCCTTTCATCACGCGGGTGGCGGCGATGTGCTGGTCGGCGGGGCGGCCCGGCATCATCAGCGGCATCCACTCGTTCATCAGCGCCTTGTCTTCGGTGTATTCCATCTCGGCGAAGGCGTGGTGAGGCTTGAGCGATTCAAAGCGCTTTTTCAGGAACGCGACGCCCTTGTCACCTTCGACGTAGCTCAGGTGCGGGATCGGGTTGATGAAGGCACGCGGGTTCTTGAAGGCGCCCTTTTTGCTCAGGTAGGCCCAGAACTGCCGGGATACCTCGAACTGGGTATTGATGTGCACCGCTTTCTTGATGTCGATGCTGCCGTCGGCGGCCTGCGGCGTGTAGTTCAGCTCACACAGCCCGGCATGGCCGGTCCCGGCGTTGTTCCACGGGTTGGAACTTTCCGCGGCACCCGAATCCATCAACTCGACGACTTCCAGCTTCATCGCCGGGTCGAGTTCCTTGAGCAGTACGGCCAGGGTGGCACTCATGATGCCGGCCCCTACCAGTACTACATCGACTGCTTCGTTCTGCGCCATTAACGCGTCTCCAAAAATCTTCAGCACCAAATTGACAGCATGGCTCCCAGGCTTGGCCGGGATTTCCATGTCCGCTACTTCGCAGGTTTTTCAACTTCCGCGGACACCACCAACCGGGCTTTGCGTTGCCTATGAACGCATTTTACCGCCCGTGCGGCAATTCGACTTATGGTCAAGGTGTCCATCGTGCGCTATGGACCGGCCTTAGTCACCCATCGCAGATGAGTGCTGTTGCCAGCTGTTTGGGGCTTTCAGGGACGCAGTTGCTGCTTTTACACATGCCAGACTGTTCATTGCTCGCCACACTCTCGTGAAGTTGTGAAAACCGTTTTTTCACGCTCTTTTGGAGTCGTGAACCTCAAAAAGGGTGTGCACGATGGCAAACCCGGCAGGTTCAGGCAGAGCAGAGCGCCGAAGGAACGCGGGCACACCAGCTTGGCAAGACCTGTGTGGGCGGCTCTCTGTGGGCGATTCGGGGATGCCGATGCAATGGCATTGGCGGTGCTGCGAGGCCCGATCAGGAGACGTCCTTATAATCGGGGGGAGATTATAACGAGGTCGCGGGCAGAAACGATCTTTATTAACGACTTTTGTTGCGCTTTGCTTCGCCGGCCACGCCGTGGCGGGCTGGCCTGCAGGGGGCAGGCGGCTGAACAGAGCGCTCACCGGCGCAGGTGGGCAGTCTACGCGGTCGATGATGAAACGATTGTGACAGTGGCTGGCCCCGATGGCTGGGGTGGTCCCGGGTGGTTATACTGGCGACCTTTGCTGCTATTCCTGGAGAGATGAGCATGTTGCAACGTTTGTTGTTCGGTTTGATCGCTGTCACCAGCCTGACCCTGGTCGGTTGTGCCCACAGCCCGCAACAACTCAGCCCGCAACCCAAACTCACTGCCCAGCTCGCGCCCGTGGGTCGTGGCCAGCCGGTGGTGGTCAAGGTGGTCGATGGTCGTCCTTCGCAAACCCTGGGTACCCGCGGCGGGCTGTACCCGGAAACCAGCGCCATCACCGTGAACGGCAATGACATCGTGCCCAAGCTGCAGGCCCAGGCCGAGGCAGCGGTGCGTCTGCTGGGCTTCACGCCCACGGCGAACGCCTACAACGCCCCGCAGCTGACCGTGACCCTGGCCGAGCTGAAGTACCAGTCGCCCAAGGAAGGCCTGTATGTGACCGAGGCCACCATCGGCGCCACCTTCCGTGCCGACGTGTCCAATGCCAACCGCCGCTACAGTGGTCGCTACGGCGCCTCGCTGGACCAGCGCTTCGGCATGGCGCCCAACCAGGAAACCAACACCAAGCTGGTGGGTGACGTGCTCAGCGACGCCCTGACCCGCCTGTTCAAGGACCCGACGGTCGGGCAGGTACTGGGCGAGTAAACCCGCTGACGGCAAACGAAAAAGCCCGATGCCTCGTTGCAGGCATCGGGCTTTTTAGTGGGCGTGACCTGCTCAGGCGGCTTCGACGTAGAAGTCCAGCAGGCTGATGCCGGTGCCCTGGTCGACCTCCGGCAGGTCATGGTGGGCATGCCCGCCAAGTGCGCAGTACACCAGCCACTGGCGGTCCTGGACGTTGAACGCCAGGCCGTCGATCAAGGCCTGTTGTTCATCGCTGGGGGCGATCAGATAGAGGCGGTCCTGGTTTTCAGCGTGCAGCATGACAAGCTCCCTGAGTGTTGAAGGGCAATAGAGTGGCTTGTCGGGATGACGAACGTGTGACGGCCGGATTTAATTGTCATCGGTCGCAAAGTACGAGAGAGCCGCTGGCGCTTGGGTAGAATGCGCGGCGTGTCGAGGTCTGGTTTTTTATCGAGGTTGTGCGATGTCGTTGCAAGTGATGTGGGGGCTGCTGGCGGCCCACCCGGCCAAGCTGATCAATGTGCTGGCCTTGTTGATTACCTGCCCTGGCGGGTTGCTGTTGCAAGCGGCGCGGCGTCGTGGCGCGCAGGCGCTGGCGGGGCTGGCGCGTGATGAGGTGATGGTGGAGGGGATGAACCTGCGGGTGAACCGGTTCTACTACATCCTGGGGTTTTCGTGCCTGGCGATGGCGCTGCTGCTGTCGTGGTTCAGTACCTGGATCTGAGGTGAAGCCATCGCGGGTCAAGCCCGCTCCCACATGTTCTGCACTGTACTCAAGGCCAGTGATATCCCTGTGGGAGCGGGCTTGACCCGCGATACGGGCGACGCGCTCTAGAGCGCCAACCCCGCCTTGACGCGGTACTGGTTGCGCACCGGCATCGCATACTGCAGCACCAGGTACGGCTGGTGTTCCACCGGGCAGGCATCCAGGCGCCGCTGCCACTCGGCCTGGGCTCGGGCCAGCTCATCGGCCGGGAACACCTCGGCGGCCCTGGGCACCTGCAACTGCGGGTCGGCATCGGCCCACTGTGCATACGCCAGGTAATGCACCGGGAACAACCGGTAGCCACCCAGTATCTGCCGATCGATTTCCGCCGCCAGCTGCTTGGTGTCTTCGAAGTACTCGCTCACCGGCGGGGCGAAGTTGATGTGCACGCGGCCTTTGTAGCCGGTGATGCCCTGGGCGATGCTCACGTCATCCTCGCCAGGCGCCTTGCTGTAGGTGCCGGTGGTGGCGCGGATGTACAGCTCGCGGGCCTTGGCCTGGTCGCACGGGTCGTACTCGTAGCTGATCGACACCGGGCTCAGGTTCAGCGACTGGATCACTGCGCCGAACGGTTCGTCCTTGCGGCTCATGTGGAACATCTTGAGGATCGCCGAATCGGTGCGGTCGTCACCATCCTTGGCGCGGCCCTCGGCCTGGGCGATCCAGATCGAGGCGCAGTCGTTGCGGATCGAGTGGTTGATGTAGGCCGACAGCAGCTGATAGGCCGCCAGCTTTTCGCGCCGCCCGGTGATCGAGCGGTGCACGATGAAGCTCTTGTTCAGGCGCATCATGTCGCTGACGAACGGCTTTTGCAGCAGGTTGTCGCCGATCGCGATGCGCGGGGTCGGCAGGCCGGCGTGGTACACCGCATAGTTGACGAAGGCCGGGTCCATCACGATGTCGCGGTGGTTGGCCAGGAACAGGTAGGCACTGCCGGACTTGAACTGCTCGACACCGGTGTAGGTCACCCCGTCGGTGGCGCGGTCGATGGTGTGGTCGACGTAGTATTCGACCTTGTCCTGCAGGGTCGATACGCAACTGACCCCGGCAAATTCCTTGCGCAGGCGCCGAGCGATCAGCGGCTTGAGCAGCCAGCCGAAGGCCCCGGCCATGCGCGGGAAGCGAAAGTGGGTGAGGATATCCAGAAATGCCGGGTCGCTGAGCAGGCGCGCCAGCACGGCGGGCACCTCGGCGTCGTTGTACGGTCGGATGGCATCGAATTCGCCCATCATGCTCTCTTGTTGGAAACGGCTAGGGTAATAGTAGGGCTGCGGACTGAAAAACGGCTCAGACAC
Source organism: Pseudomonas sp. UBA7500 (assembly GCF_002478435.1). Lineage (NCBI taxonomy): Bacteria > Pseudomonadati > Pseudomonadota > Gammaproteobacteria > Pseudomonadales > Pseudomonadaceae > Pseudomonas > Pseudomonas sp. UBA7500. The sequence goes on from NZ_DLNW01000006.1 coordinate 99,474, forward strand.
CGGCAAGGCCTGTAAATAGACCGGCAATTATACGCACAAGTCACCTGGGAGACTGCGATGGTGGAATCTGCTTTCTATGATTGTCCTTACTGCGGTGAGCAAGTGGAAACCACCGTTGACCTGTCCGGTGGCGACCAGAGCTATATCGAGGACTGCCAGGTCTGTTGCCGGCCGATCGTGTTCGTGCTGCAGGTGCATGGCGAGGAGTGGATGCTGGACGTCAAGCGCGAGGACGAGTGATGCAGCGTATCTACGAGCCGGAAAGTCTGCTGGAGGCCGAGCTTCTGATCGGCATGCTGCGCAGCGAAGGGATCAAGGCGCACCTGAGTGGGCGCGACCTGATGGGCGCCGTGGGCGAGCTGCCGATGCAGGGGCTGCTGGGCCTGGCGGTGCCCGATGCGCAGGCCGAATACGCACGCCAGCTGATCGCCGCGTACAATGGCGCCCAGCCGCTTCCTGGCGACGAGCCGGAGAGTCTTCCGGGAATACTGATTTGCTAGGTTTTGCTCATGTGTGGACGTTACGCCCTGTTTCGCTGGTCTTCGGCGTTTGCCGCGCTGCCCGGGTTCCCGCCTGACCAGCAGGCGCAATGGAACATCTCGCCCGGCGCCTCGGTGCTGATCCAGCGTCAGCGCGAAGGCCAGCTGGAGCTGGCGCGGGCGCGCTGGGGGCTGACCCCGGCGTGGCTGACCGACCTGTCGCGCACCCCGGCCCAGGCGCGCGCCGAGACCCTGGCCGAGCAACCGATGTTTCGCGAAGCGTTTCGCCTGCGCCGTTGCCTGCTGCCGGCCAACGGCTTCTACGAATGGCGCGGCACGGCGCGCAAGCGGCCTTACTGGCTGACGCCGGGCGAGGGGTCTTCGCTGTTCTTTGCCGGCGTGTGGGAGGCCTACCCGGTGCAGGACCAGGTGTGGCTGAGCACGGCGGTGGTGACCCAGGCCGCAGTCAACCAGCGCCGGCCGCTGATTCTGGATGCGGCAGGGCAGGCCGCGTGGCTGGACCCGCAGACGCCGCTGGTGAAGTTGCAGGAATTGCTCGCTGGCCCGCAGGCCGCCTTGCGCGAGCGGGTGCTGGCGAACCTGGTGAATGATCCGAAGTTGAATGCGCCGGAGTGCCTGACCCCGGCGTAAGTGGTGAGCCCTTCGCCGGCAAGGCTGGCTCCTACAGGCACTGCATGCCCCTTTAGGAGCCGGCCTTGCCGGCGAAGCTTCTGGCTCAGACGCGAAACTGATTGATCAACCGGCGCTGCTGCTCCGCCAGCTTGGTCAGCTCCGCGCTCGCTGTGCTTGACTCATCCGCCCCGCCAGCCACTTCATTGGCCACCTGGCCGATATTGATCACATTGCGGTTGATGTCCTCGGCCACTGCGCTCTGCTCCTCCGCCGCGCTGGCGATCTGGGTGTTCATGTCGTTGATCACCGACACCGCCCGGGTGATGCTCTCCAGCGCCTGGGCCGCCTGCGCCGCCTGTTGCACGCTGACTTCGGTCTTGCCCTGACTGTCCTCCATTACCTGCACCACATCCCGCGTGCCCTGCTGCAGCTGCTGGATCATCTGCTGGATCTCTTCGGTAGCCTGCTGGGTCTTCTGCGCCAGGTTGCGCACTTCATCGGCCACCACGGCAAACCCGCGTCCCTGTTCACCGGCTCGCGCCGCCTCGATGGCCGCGTTGAGCGCCAGCAGGTTGGTCTGTTCGGCAATTGCACGAATCGCCACCAGGATCGCGTTGATGTTCTCGCTGTCGCGCGCCAGGGCCTGTACCACACCCACCGCACGGCCGATCTCCTCGGCCAGGGCGCTGATCGAGGTGGAGGTGTTGCGCACGATCTCCAGGCCCTGGTTGGCGGCCTGGTCGGCATTGCTGGCCGCTTGCGCCGCATGGGTGGCATTGCGCGCCACGTCCTGGGCGGTCGCGGTCATTTCATGCACCGCAGTGGCCACCAGGTCGATCTCGGCCATCTGCTTGTGCACGCCCTGGTTGGTGCGAATGGCGATGTCGGCGGTGTGCTCGGACGAGTCGCTGACCTTCTGTACCGACACCACCACCTGGCTGATCATTGCCTGCAGCTTGCTCAGGAATGTATTGAAGCCACGGGCGATGGCGCCCAGTTCGTCGGCGCGATCGCTGCTCAGGCGCCGGGTCAGGTCACCTTCGCCCTGGGCGATGTCGTCCAGCATGCCGACCATCTGGCGCAGCGGCCGGGCGATACCGTGGGCCAGCAGCCAGATGACCAGCAGGCCAAGCCCGGCGATGCCCAGGCCGACCACGATCATGCCGGTGAGGTCGGTGCTGCGCTGGGCGCTCATTTCGCGCTGCAGCGCGTCGAGGTCGGCCATCACCGCGCTGACCGGCAGTTGCAGCAGCAAGGTCCAGCGCGAGGCGGTGTTGCCCACGGCAAATGGCACGAACAGCTCGATCTGTCCGCTGGCATGGTCGATTTCGTAGTGCAGCGCCTTGCCCGACAGGTTGCCGAGCACCGCCACTTCATTGGGTTGCAGCACATCGCTGGCTTTTTTGCCGAACGTGCTCGCATCCTTGGTGTAGGCCACCACGCGTCCGTTGTTGGACAGCAGCGCCATCTCGCCCGCACCGTCATACAGCTGGGCGTCGGCGGCCTTGAGCATATCCTGGATGAAGTTCAGCGACAGGTCGGCGGCGGCGATGCCCTGGAACTGGCCGTTGACCATGATCGGCTCGACGAACGAGGCCAGCATCACGGTCTTGTTGCCCACCTGGTACGGGGCCGGGTCGATGGCGCAGGCCTTGCCGGTCTCCTTGGAACACAGGTAGTACTCGCTGGTGCGCACGCCTGTGGGCAGCAGGGTACGGTCGTCCACATCCTGGAGTTTGTCGAGGGTCAGGCTACCGTCGTCGTTACGGTACCACCACGGCAGAAAGCGCCCGCTCTGCGGGTTGACGCCCGCCAGCGTGCTGCCTGCATAGCGGGCATCGTCGTGGTCCAGCGCATTGGGCTCCCAGCCCACGTAAACGCCCAGCAACAGCGGGTTGTCCAGGGCGGTCTGCCTGAGCAGGGCGATCATCTGTTCGCGTTCGAGCTTGAGCTGCGGGTTGCCGGCAGCATCCTGCATGCCGATCAGGGCATTGGTGGTGGCCAGGCCGCGGGCGATCAGCAGCGGCGCCTCGAGGCTGCGCTGGATCTGGCTGACCTGGGTCTGGGCCAGGGCCGTCAGGCGTTGCTCGATCACTGCCTCGAACTGTTGCTGGGTGCGGTTGTGCACCAGCGTCTGGGTGCGGGCACCGGAATACACTGCGTATAGCACCAGTGCTGCAACGATGCTCAGCACGATGGCACCGGCCAGCGCGGCCACGGAAAACTGGATCGACTTGAACTTCATGGGAGCTCCGAGCGCAAAGAGGGTCGCCTGTCTGGGCGTTATCGGCGCGCCGGGGGCAAAGCATGAGTGTGGCGATGCAATTCTTCGCGAACGGCTGTAGCGCGTTTATGATGCGCGGCCTAGGATACGCCGCATGTTCGAAGGGAGTGTTTTCATGCGTAGATCAGTTGTTATCGGTGCCCTGAGCGCCAGTGTGCTGCTGGCCGGTTGCCAGGCCGTGAACACCACCAGTGGTGGAGCGGTGGGCGTGGAGCGCAAGCAGTACATGTTCAGCATGCTGTCGACCGATGAGGTCAACCAGATGTACGCGCAGTCGTACCAGCAGACCCTGGGCGAGGCATCCACCAAAGGTATGCTCGACAAGACCAGTGCCACCGCCAAGCGGGTGCAGGCCATTGCCGATCGGCTGATCGTGCAGGCGCCGAAGTTCCGCCCCGATGCGGCGCAGTGGAAATGGGAAGTCAACCTGATCAAGAGCGACGAGCTCAATGCCAACTGCGGCCCGGGTGGCAAGATCATTTTCTATACCGGCCTGATCGACAAGCTCAAGCTGACCGACGACGAGATCGCGGCGGTAATGGGCCACGAAATCGCCCACGCCCTGCGCGAGCATGGTCGCGAGGCGATGTCCAAGGCCTATGGTGTTGAGATGGCGCGCCAGGGCGCAGGTGCCCTGTTCGGCCTGGGCCAGGACAGCCTGGCGCTGGCCGACACCGTGGTGCAGTACAGCATGACCTTGCCCAACAGCCGCAGCAACGAGAACGAAGCCGACCTGATCGGCCTGGAGCTGGCGGCGCGTGCGGGCTACAACCCGAATGCGGCGATCAGCCTGTGGAACAAGATGACCGAAGCGTCGGGTGGTTCGCAGCCCGAGTTCATGAGCACTCACCCGGCTTCGAGCAGCCGTATCGCGTCGTTGCAGGCGGCGATTCCCAAGGTGATGCCGTTGTACGAGCAAGCCAGAAAATAGCGCCGTGACCTTCGCCGGCACTGCCGGCTCCTACCTGAACCTGTAGGAGCCGGCCTTGCCGGCGAATGCTTCACACGCTAGCCGGTATCAGCCCACCCACCCGCTGACCTTCATCGCCGAATACACCGCCACCAGCGCCAGCACCACGAATGCCGTGGCCGCCAGGCGACGGATCAGGGTCAACGGCAGCTTCTCGGCGGCAAAATTGCCCGCCAGCACCACCGGTACGTTGGCAATCAGCATGCCCAGGGTGGTGCCGATGATCACCATGATCAGGTGCGGGTACTGCGCCGCCAGCATCACCGTGGCCACCTGCGTCTTGTCGCCGATCTCGGCAATGAAGAAAGCGATCAGCGTGGTCAGGAACGGGCCGAAGCGCCGCGCCGTACTGGCTTCATCGTCATCCATCTTGTCCGGCACCAGGGTCCACAGGGCCGTGGCGGCAAAGCTTGCGGCCAGGATCCAGTGCAATGTGGCCTCGGAAAAGAAACTGCCGAACCACGCACCCACCGCACCGGCCGCCGCATGGTTGGCCAGGGTCGCGGCAACGATACCGGCGATGATCGGCCAGGGTTTGCGAAAGCGTGCAGCGAGGATGAGCGCGAGCAGTTGCGTCTTGTCGCCGATTTCGGCGAGCGCAACGATGGCGGTGGGGACCAGCAATGATTCCAGCATCAGGATTCCTACGGGGGCGGGTCGACACGGCTATGACACGTACAGCCTTCCCGCCCCGGGTAAGGTGTGCGTGTCATAGGTCTTGTCAAACCCTGGATCCGTCTGTGCGGACCGTGGGTCGTACGCGCCATGGTCTGAGGACCAAGTATGTTGACGCGTACCGGGCGAGCTGGGTGCTCGCGGGAGACTACTCCCCTAGGACGGAGCGGATTCTGCCTAGGCAAAACCGTTTGGGCAAGCGAAGTTTTTAGGTTCGTGTGGCCTGGTAGATCCGAAAGCCTTGTCCCTCGTCGCGAATCATGCAGTTGCCCAAGGCGCCTTCGATGAGCGGTTGGTACCGCAGGAAGCTGTTGGCCACAAGCCGAAGTTCGCCGCCTTTTTTCAGATGATCGGCCGATTTTTTCAGCAAGGTTTCCGAGGCGTGGTAATTGGTGTGAACCCCGGTGTGAAACGGCGGATTGCTCAGGATCACGTTCAGCTCGCGGGGCGCGGCATCGATGCCGTCACCGGCGATGACCTCCCCCTCCAGGCCATTGGCGGCCAGGGTCAGGCGGCTGCTGGCCACGGCGAAGGCATCCACGTCCAGCAGCGTTACCCGGCTTTGTGGGTAGCGGCGCTTGATCGCCGCGCCGAGTACGCCCGCGCCGCAGCCAAAGTCCAGCACATGGCCCACGGGCAGTTGCTCGAGGTTATCCAGCAGCAGCGCGCTGCCGCGGTCCAGCCGGCCATGGCTGAAGACCCCGGGCAGGCTCACGATCTGCAGCGGGCCTTCGGCCAGTGGCAGTTCGAATCGTTGCGCCAGGCTTTCCAGCGGCTGCGCCTCTGGCGGGGTGTCCACCGTGACCTGCCACAGCTGGCAATGGCGTGCACTGTCGAGCTTGCGCGGCTTGCCGAAGGCGTGCAGCTGCTTGGCCGCACCCTCGATACCCCCGCGCTTTTCACCCACCAGGTACAGCTGGCGCCCACCCAGGCGCGAGGCCAGGGCATTGAGCAGGTAGTTGGCCAGATCGCGGGACTTGGGCAGAAACAGCACGGCGCCGTCGAAAGCCACCGGCGGCACCTCCACGCCATAGTGACTGCGCCCGGCAAATCGCGCCTCGAGCGCGGCCTGGTCGCCGGCGTGCCAGCTCCAGGCGCGGGCATCGGGCAGGCTGCCCAGTAGGTCGTCGGCGGGCAGGCCGGCCAGCAACACGGGGCCTTTGAACAGCTCGGCCTGACGGAGCAACACTTCACTACGCGGGTCCATGGTCGGCGCCCCTCTGCAAAAAGTCGCGAATTCTAGCAGAACTCAGCTGACCACTCGGCGCGGGTTGCCCTGCAGGAAGGCTTCGGCGTTCTCGGCCAGTTGGCCGACGATGCGCTGGCGCGCCTCGACCGCGCCCCAGGCACTGTGCGGGGTGACCACAAGGCGCGGGATATCGCCTGCCAGCAGGGGGTTGCCATTGACCGGAGGCTCCACGCTGAGCACGTCGGTGGCGGCGCCACCCAGGTGCCCGCTGCGCAGTGCGTCGGCCAGCGCCTGCTCGTCGATCAGCCCGCCACGGGCGGTGTTGACCACGAACGCGCCGGGCTTGAGCAGGGCCAGCTCGGCGGCGCCGATCATGTTGCGGGTGCTGTCGTTGAGCGGGCAGTGCAGGGTCAGCGCATCCACCTGCGGCAGCAGCTCGGCCAGGCTCAGGCGATCATCGCGGGCCGGGCGGCCGGGCAACTGGCCGGACAGCACGCGCATGCCGAAAGCTTCGGCCAGGCGCGCCACCGCACCGCCAAGTTCGCCGTGGCCGAGCAGGCCGAGGGTCTTGCCCTCCAGTTCGACGATGGGAAAGTCGAGCAGGCAGAACTGCCTGGCCTGGGCCCATTTGCCGTCGGCCACCGCCTGCTGGTAATCGGGCAGGCGAGTGGCCAGCGCCAGCAGCAGGGCCAGGGTGTGCTGCGCCACCGAGGGCGTGCCGTAGCCCTGGCAGTTGCTGACCACGATGCCCTGGGCACGCGCGGCCTGCAGGTCGACGTTGTTGGTGCCGGTAGCCGACACCAGGATCAGCCTGAGGTCGGGGCAGGCGGCGAGGGCGGCGGCGTCCAGGTGCACCTTGTTGGTGATCGCCACGCTCGCGCCCTGCAGGCGCTCGGCCACTTCGTGGGGGGCAGTGGTCGGATGCAACTGCAGTTCATCGAAGCAGCCGCGCAGGCGGCTCAGGTCGAGGTCGCCCAGGTCCAGGGAGCTGTGGTCGAGGAATACAGCGCGGCGCAAGGTCATGGGGCAGGCTCCTGGGGTGTGGTTTGAGCAGGTAGTGGGGCATTAGAGCCTGCATCGCCGTGGGCGTAAAGCCAGGCATCCGGCTGCACGAGAGGTGACTGTGCCGATTCACTTGTAACTGTATCTTTCAGAACTGCCAGGCAGTGGGTAAGGTACGCCACCCGATCGTTTGCCAGGAGCGTCACCCCATGTACTGGGCAGAATTTCTCACCGTTGCGCTGATCCACCTGCTGGCCGTGGCCAGCCCCGGCCCGGACTTTGCGGTGGTGGTGCGCGAAAGTGTTACCCACGGTCGGCGCGCCGGTACCTGGACCGCCTTCGGCGTGGGCACGGCGATCTTCCTGCATGTGGGCTATTCGCTGCTGGGCATCGGCCTGATCGTGTCGCAGTCGATCATGCTGTTCAACGTGCTCAAGTGGCTGGCTGCGGCCTACCTGGTGTACATCGGCATCAAGGCCCTGCGTGCCCGCCCGGCGCCTGCCGGCAGCGAGAGCGTGCAGGTCTCGACCGTGGCGCGCACCCCGCGTGCCGCCTTTGTGGCAGGGTTCATGACCAACGGCCTGAACCCCAAGGCCACGCTGTTCTTCCTGTCGCTGTTCACGGTGGTGATCAACCCGCACACGCCGCTGCTGATACAGGCCGGCTACGGGGCCTACCTGGCGCTGGCCACCGGCCTGTGGTTCTGCCTGGTGGCCCTGCTGTTCAGCCACGCCCGCGTGCGCTCCGGCTTTGCGCGCATGGGCCACTGGTTCGATCGCGGCATGGGCGCGGTGCTGGTGGCGCTGGGTATCAAGATCGCCTTCACCGAGATGCACTGAGGCGGTTGATGGCCATTGGCCTGTCATCCCTGCGGGCGCGCAAATCATTCCTTTGGCTGATTTGAGCGCCCCCGTCCCGTTCTAGAGTAAGCGCCGTATTGCCATGCCTGCGTACTCGAAAAAGGGACTCCCATGCTGCAAACCAGGATTATCGCCCCCGCTGCGGGCGCTTACGAATACCCGCTGCTGATCAAGCGCCTGCTGATGTCGGGCAGCCGCTACGAGAAAACCCGCGAGATCGTGTACCGCGATCAGCTGCGCTACAACTACCTGACCCTGAGCGAGCGCATCGCGCGCCTGGCCAACGTGCTCACCGCAGCCGGGGTCAAGGCCGGCGACACCGTGGCGGTGATGGACTGGGACAGCCATCGCTACCTGGAGTGCATGTTCGCCATCCCGATGATCGGCGCGGTGGCCCACACCATCAACGTGCGCCTGTCGCCCGAGCAGATCCTCTACACCATGAACCACGCCGAAGACCGCTTCGTGCTGGTCAACAGCGATTTCATCGGGCTGTATCAGTCCATCGCGCCGCAACTGACCACGGTCGAGAAGACCCTGCTGCTCACCGACGGCCCCGACAAGCATGCCGAACTGCCGAACCTGGTGGGCGAGTACGAGCACCTGCTGGCGGGCGCGGCCACCACCTACGACTTCCCCGACTTCGACGAGAACTCGGTGGCCACCACCTTCTACACCACCGGTACCACCGGCAACCCCAAGGGCGTGTATTTCACCCATCGCCAGCTGGTGCTGCACACCCTGGGCGTGGCTACCGTGACCGGCAGCATCGACAGCATCCGCCTGCTGGGCACCGATGATGTGTACATGCCCATCACCCCGATGTTCCACGTGCACGCCTGGGGTATCCCCTACGTGGCCACCATGCTCGGGCTCAAGCAGGTCTACCCGGGGCGCTACGAGCCGGAGATGCTGTGTCAGCTGTGGCGGGACGAAAAGGTCACCTTCTCGCACTGCGTACCGACCATCCTGCAGATGCTGCTCAACGCCAAGGGCGCGCAGGGCCAGGATTTCGGCGGCTGGAAGATCATCATCGGCGGCAGCTCGCTCAACCGCGCCCTGTATGAGTCGGCCAAGGCCCAGGGCATCCAGCTCACGGCGGCCTATGGCATGTCGGAAACCTGCCCGCTGGTGGCCTGTGCCCACCTCAACGAAGAGCTGCTGGCCGGCAGCGACGACGAATGCATCAGCTACCGCATCAAGGCCGGCGTGCCGGTGCCGCTGGTGGAGGCCGCGGTGATGGATGCCGAAGGCGGCTTCCTGCCGGCTGACGGCGAGTCCCAGGGCGAACTGGTGCTGCGCGCGCCGTGGCTGAGCATGGGGTATTTCCGCGAACCGGAGAAAGGCGCCGAGCTGTGGCAGGGCGGCTGGCTGCACACCGGGGATGTGGCGACCATCGACAGCATGGGCGTGGTCGATATCCGCGATCGCATCAAGGACGTGATCAAGACCGGCGGGGAGTGGGTGTCGTCGCTGGCCCTCGAAGACCTCGTCAGCCGCCACCCCTCGGTGCGCGAAGTGGCGGTGGTGGGTGTACCCGATCCGCAGTGGGGCGAGCGTCCGTTTGCCCTGCTGGTGGTGCGTGACGGCACCAGCATCGACGCCCGCGAGCTCAAGGAGCACCTCAAGCCCTACGTGGAGCTGGGCATGATCAACAAGTGGGCAATCCCCAGCCAGATCGCCCTTGTTACCGAAATTCCCAAGACCAGCGTGGGCAAGCTGGACAAGAAGCGCATCCGCGTCGACATCAGCCACTGGCAGGCCAGCAACAGCGCATTTCTGTCCACCCTCTGAAGGCGGGCCGGTCGCGCCCTGGCGGGTGCGACCCTTGCGCCAGACACCTGCGCGCCTTGTCAAAGCGAAAAAATAGGCCATCCTTGCCGCTGCCCGCGCAGTTGGCGAGCGAATCAGCTCTTTGGGTGTAGTACCAACGTGCAAATCACACTTTAGAGGGATCAAGCACAGGTACCTGCTGGCTATAGTCGGGTCAGGGGATTTTTAGGGACGGGGGCCCGCGCAAATGACTGCGCACTGCCACGTTGGTCGACCAGCAGGCGTATTCACGTCGGTCGTTCGATGCGTTTCTCAAAGGACTCACTGCCATAAAAATAAAGTACATGGAGTAGCGTCGATGACATCAGTAAATCTGTTCTGGCGCCGGGCGAAATTGCCATTGGCCGTCAGCCTCGCTTCTACGCTCGCCGGCCCTGCATTCGGCGTCAGTTTCAACATCGGTGAAATCGAAGGTCAGTTCGACTCGTCGCTGTCCGTGGGGGCCAGCTGGTCGACGGCCAAGCCGAACCAGAACCTGATCGGCGTCAACAACGGCGGCAAGGGGCTGTCGCAGACCTCCGACGACGGCCACCTGAACTTCAAGCGCGGCGAGACCTTCTCGAAGATCTTCAAGGGCATCCACGACCTGGAGCTCAAGTACGGCGACACCGGCGTGTTCGTGCGTGGCAAGTACTGGTACGACTTCGAACTCAAGGACGAACACCGCCAGTTCAAGGACATCAGCGACTCCAACCGCAAAGAGGGCGCCAAGTCGTCCGGTGCCGAGCTGCTCGACGCCTTCGTCTACCACAACTACTCGATTGGCGAACTGCCGGGTTCGGTGCGTTTCGGCAAGCAGGTGGTGAGCTGGGGTGAAAGTACCTTCATCGGTGGTGGCATCAACTCGATCAACCCGATCGACGTTTCCGCGTTCCGCCGCCCGGGTGCCGAGATCAAGGAAGGCCTGATCCCGGTCAACATGTTCTACATCTCCCAGAGCCTGACCGACAACCTGTCGGCCGAAGCCTTCTACCAGCTGGAATGGGACCAGACCGTCGTCGACAACTGCGGCACCTTCTTCTCCCAGCCGGACATCATCGCCGACGGTTGCACCGACAACCTGCGCGTATTGTCCAGCAGCCGCACCATGACCCCGGCTCAGATCGCCGGCCTGGCCAACTTCGGCGTGGATGTGAACGAGGAAGGCATCAAGGTGGCGCGCGGCCCCGACCGCGATGCCCGTGACAGCGGCCAGTTCGGTGTTGCCCTGCGCTACATGTTCGAACCGCTCAATACCGAGTTCGGCGCCTACGCCATGAACTACCACAGCCGTGCGCCGATCTTCAGCGCCACGGGGGCTTCTGCACAGGCCTACGCCATTGCCGGCATGGTCGACCCGCGCACCGGCGCCGCCATCGTGGCGGGCAACTCCAAGTACTTCGTCGAGTATCCCGAAGACATCCGCCTGTACGGCCTGAGCTTCTCCACCACCCTGCCTACCGGCACCGCGTGGAGCGGTGAAATCAGCTACCGGCCGAACGCACCGGTGCAGCTGAACACCACCGACATCCTGTACGCCGGGGTCACCCAGCTGGGCGGCACGTTCGGCAATGCCTCGCTGCTCAAGGGCCAGGCCGATACCGACCTGCACGGCTACAAGCGCAAGGAAATCACCCAGTTCCAGACCACCCTGACGCACTTCTTCGACCAGGTGATGGGCGCCAGCCGCATGACCGTGGTAGGTGAAGTGGGCGTGACCCACGTGGGCGGCCTGGAAAGCGCCGACAAGCTGCGCTACGGCCGCGATCCGGTGTATGGCCCTGGCCCGCTGCCGGATACCTTCGGCCTCAACACCTGCTCGGACATCCTCAACGCCGGCACCATCGGTGGCGCCGCGCCTGGCGGTGGTTCCTCCGCCAACCGCAGCCGCAAGTGCGAAAAGGACGGCTACACCACCAGCACCTCGTGGGGCTACCGTGGCCGCGTGATCTGGGACTACAACGATGTGTTCGCCGGGGTCAACCTCAAGCCGAGCGTGGCCTGGTCGCATGACGTGTCCGGCTACTCGCCAGGCCCGGGCGGCAACTTCGAGGAAGGGCGCAAGGCGGTCAGCCTGGGCCTGGACGCCGAATACCAGAACACCTACACCGCGAGCCTGTCGTACACCAACTTCTTCGATGGCAAGTACACCACCGTGGATGACCGCGACTTCATCGCCCTCAGCTTCGGCGTGAACTTCTAAGCACTGATCCGGGAAGACCAAGATCATGAAAGCAACCAAGAGTCTGTTGAAAATCGGTGTGCTGAGCCTGTCGCTGCTCGCCACCGGCGTGATGGCGGCGGTGTCCGCCGACGAAGCCGCCAAACTGGGCACCAGCCTGACCCCGATGGGCGCCGAGAAGGCCGGCAATGCCGACGGTTCGATCACCGCCTGGCAGCCCCTGAGCACCACGGCCGGTTCGGTCGATGCCAAGGGCTTCCTGTCCGACCCGTACGGCAACGACAAGCCCAAGTTCACCATCACCGCGCAGAACGTCGACCAGTACAAGGACAAGCTGTCCCCTGGCCAGTTGGCCATGTTCAAGCGCTATCCGGACACCTTCAAGCTGCCGGTGTACCCGACCCAGCGTGGCTCCACGGTGCCGGACTCGGTGTTCGCCGCCATCAAGAAGAACGCCACCACCACCAACCTGGTAGCTGGCGGCAACGGGCTGGAGAACTTCCAGATCGCGATTCCGTTCCCGATCCCGAAAAGCGGTGTGGAGGTGATCTGGAACCACATCACCCGCTACCGTGGCGGTGGCGTCACGCGTGTGGTGAACCAGGCCACGCCGCAGCAGAACGGCAGCTACAGCATGGTGAAGCTCGAGGAACAGTTCATGTTCCGCGATCGCCTGAAGGATTTCGATCCGGCCAACCCTGGCAACGTGCTGTTCTACTTCAAGCAGAAAGTGACCGCCCCGCCGCGTCTGGCCGGTACCGTGCTGCTGGTTCACGAGACCCTCGACCAGGTCAAGGAGCCGCGCAAGGCCTGGATGTACAACGCTGGCCAGCGCCGCGTGCGCCAGGCCCCGCAAGTGTCGTATGACGGCCCGGGTACCGCCGCTGACGGCCTGCGTACCTCCGACAACCTGGACATGTTCAACGGTGCGCCGGACCGCTACGACTGGAAGCTGGAAGGCAAGAAGGAGATGTACATTGCCTCCAACAGCTACAAGCTCGATTCGACGAGCCTCAAGTATGCCGACATCATCAAGCCGGGGCATATCAACCAGGACCTGACCCGTTACGAGCTGCGTCGCGTGTGGCATGTGGTGGGCACCCTGAAACCGGGCCAGCGGCACATCTATGCCAAGCGTGACTTCTACATCGACGAAGACACCTGGCAAGCGGCCGTGATCGACCAGTACGACGGCCGCGGCCAGCTGTGGCGGGTATCCGAGGCACATGCCCAGGACTACTACAACAAGCAGGTGCCGTGGTACACCCTGGAAGCCATCTACGACCTGCAGTCGGGCCGTTACCTGGCGCTGGGCATGAAGAACGAAGAGCAGAAGGCCTACAACTTCGACTTCACTGCCAGCAAGGCCGACTTCCAGCCGGCAGCGCTGCGCCAGGATGGTGTGCGCTGAGTTAGAACCTCCTCCGTGTGATCCCCAGAACGCCCCGGCTTGCCCGGGGCGTTTCTGTGTGTGGCCCGACAACAGGCCGTGAGGGGCAATGCGGGATGAATTGCACGCAATGCTGCGCTTCGTGAGTTTTTGTCGCTTTTTGTTGTAGTCTTTTTTCCGACCTCTGCGCCAATCATCTTCAAATGTGCCGTTTAAAGCGCTAGTCTCGGCGGGTCTGTTCTGCCGAAGACTTCCAACTAAAACGAGCCGGCCATGACTGATCTGTCGCGTATGCAAGGGTTCGCCAGCCAGGCCATCAGCGCTGTGGAGGGCCGCTTCTACCGTCCACCACTGCCCGAGGGGCACGTGCCGCGCCCGCGGCTATGCCAGCGCCTGCACGCCGGCCTTAGCGGTCGACTGCTGCTGGTTTCGGCGCCCGCCGGTTTCGGCAAGAGCTCGCTGGCCGTGGAGTTCTGCCAGAGCCTGCCGGCCTCGTGGGGCAGCCTGTGGCTGGGGCTGAGCCAGCGCGACAGTGACCCCGGGCGCTTTCTGGAGCGCCTGCTCGAAGGGCTGCAGCAGTTCTGCCCGGACCTGGGCAACCAGGCCCTGGGCCTGCTCAAGATGCGCCAGCGGCACCAGCCTTTTGCCTTCGAGGAGTGGCTCGACAGCCTGCTCGACGAACTGGCCCTGCACCTGCACCCGCAGAACCCGCTGCTGCTGGTGCTCGATGACTACCATCTGGCCCAGGGCCCGGTGCTCGACCGCTGCCTGCAGTTCTTCCTCAATCATTTGCCGCCTGGCCTGGTGCTGCTGGTCACCAGCCGCCAGCGTCCCGACTGGCACCTGGCGCGCCTGCGCCTGTCGCAGCAGTTGCTCGAACTCACCGAACAGGACCTGCGCCTGAGCCCCGAGGAATCCCTGGCCGTGCTCGACCAGCACCCCACCACGCTGCGTGGCCAGGCCCTGGACAACCTGATTCAACGCAGCGACGGCTGGGTCGCCGGCCTGCGCTTCTGGCTGCTGGCCGCCTCCGAGGCGGGGGTCGACAGCGCCTTGCCCCACGCCCTGCATGGCGGCGAGGGGCTGATCCGCGACTACCTGCTCGAAGAAGTCATCGACTGCCTGCCGCCCGAGGTGCAGGCGTTTCTCTACGACACCGCCTGCCAGGAGCGTTTTTGTGCCGACCTGTGCGATGCACTGCGCGAAAGCCACGACAGCGCGCAGATACTGCGTTACCTGAAGGCACACCAGGTGTTTCTGGTACCGCTGGACGAGCAGGGTCAATGGCTGCGTTATCACCACCTGTTCTCCGACCTGCTGCGCACCCGCCAGGCCAGCCAGCCGCTGGCCAGCCTGCACCTGCGCGCGTGCCGCTGGTTCCACGCCCAGGGCCTGCTCGACGAGGCGGTGGAGCAGGCCCTGCGCGCCGGTCACCTGGACGTGGCGGCCAACCTGGTGCAGAACCTGTCCGAAGAGCAACTGCTGGCCGAACAGAACGTCGGCATGCTGCTGCGCTGGAAGATGGACCTGCCCGACAGCCTGCTGATCAGCACCCCGCGCCTGATCGTGCTGTACAGCTGGGCGCTGGGGCTGGCCTGCCAGCTGGACGCGGCCGAGGAACTGGTCAGCCACCTCAGCCGGTTCCTGCCGGCGCCTTCGGCCACGGCGCAGAAGTCCATGCTGGCGCAATGGCTGGCCCTGAGCGGAATCATCGCCCGCGGTCGCGGCGATCGTCTGAAAACCCGTTCGTACTGCCAGCAGGCGCTGCGCAGCCTGCCCACCAAGCGCTACGGCCAGCGCCTGATGTGCCTGTCCACGTTGTCCAACCTGGCCATCGCCGAGGGCGATTTCTGGCACGCCCGTGGCTGGAACCGCGAGGCGCTGGAGCTGGCACGGCGGGTCGGCAACCCGTTGTTCGAGGCCCTGGCCCACTACGATCGCGCGCGGGTG
This sequence comes from Pseudomonas sp. UBA7500, assembly GCF_002478435.1. NCBI lineage: Bacteria > Pseudomonadati > Pseudomonadota > Gammaproteobacteria > Pseudomonadales > Pseudomonadaceae > Pseudomonas > Pseudomonas sp. UBA7500. The sequence goes on from NZ_DLNW01000006.1 coordinate 114,900, forward strand.
CTGCATGCCCGTGGCGAGGTCCTGCGTTCGATGGAGGAGGTGCGCCACGGCCTGCAACGCCTGCAAGGGCTGTCGGCCCAGCGCCTGTACGCGGCGCGTGCGCGCCTGGCGCTGTACGAAGGCTACCTGCTGGTCGCCGGGCTGCAGCCCCAGGAAGGGCGTGCGCGCTTGCGCGCCGGGCTGGTGGAAGCGCGTGCCTGTCGCGACATCAGCGTGCTGATCGGGCATTGCGTGCTGGCCACCCTGGACGGACGCGAGGGGCGTTTTACCGAGGCCTTCTGCGAGCTGGCCGAGGCCGAGCGCCTGATGCATATCTGGGACGTGCCGCCGGTGTTCTACCTGGCCATGATCACCCTGGTCAAATGCGAGCTGTGGCTGGCCCAGGGGCGCATGGACCTGGCCGAATCCTGGCTGCTGCGCCTGGGCCAGACCTACGGTGGCGAACGTGCCGCCGCCGCACCGGAGTTCCATCCGCTGCTGCCTTTGCACATCGAACTGCAGCAGGCCCTGCTGGAACAGGCCCAGGGGCGTACCGCACAGGCCGCACAACGCCTGCAGGCGCTGACCGAGCACGGGCGCAGCAATGGCGGCCAGCTGCTCGGCACCACCGCGGTGTGTCAGCATATCGGCCTGTTGCTGGCGAGCGGTGCTGCAGAGGCGGCCGTGGTGTTGCTGCCCCAGGCCCTGGAGGTCGCGCAGGGGGGCGTGCTGCAACCCTTCCAGCGGCTGCTGGAAGATCACCCCGAGTGGATGCGCGAGCAGTTGCTGGCCCAGCCGGCGGGGCCGGTGCAGGCGCGCCTGCTGTCGCTGTTGCCGATGGTTGATACCCCGCCGGCCCCCGGGGCGGGCACCGAGGCCCTGAGTGCGCGAGAGATGTCGGTGCTCAAGCTGATCGCGCTGGGGTGCTCCAACCAGCAGATCAGCGAGCAACTGTTCATTTCGTTGCACACCGTCAAGACCCACGCCAGCCACATCAACAGCAAGCTCGGCGTCGAGCGGCGCACCCAGGCGGTCGCCCGGGCCAAGGCGCTGGGCCTGTTGTAGCACGGCAGTCGGCCAAGTATGATGGCATCGCGCCATCACGCTTGGCGCGTTGGCTTCATGCCGCATGCTTGCGGCGCCTCAAGCAAAGTGCACGTGCTGCCGATAGCCTTTCCGAGGCCTGCAGCCGTTGACGTTGCTTGCCAAGCAGCATGCGCTGGCGATGATCGTCGCGCTGCTTGCGTCCTGAAGCCGAGCCTGTCCCTGTAGGCGCCTTGGCGCCGCTCTTCTTTCTTCCAAGTCAGGTTTTGTGGATGTTGGTGTATAGCCAAAAAAGTTTTCTGATCGTCGATGACTTCACCGACTTCCGCACGTCCGTGCGTTCGATGTTGCGGGAAATGGGTATCCGCGACGTCGATACCGCCGAGAGCGGCGAGACGGCGATTCGCATGTGCGGGCAGAAGCGCTATGACTTCATCCTGCACGACTTCCACCTGGGCGACGGCAAGAAGAACGGCCAGCAGGTGCTGGAAGACCTGATGATCGACAAGCTGATCAGCCACGAGGCGATCTTTGTCATGGTGACGGCCGAGAGCAGCCAGGCGGTGGTGCTCAGTGCCCTGGAGCACGAGCCGGACGCCTACCTGACCAAGCCCTTCAACCGCCTGGGGCTGACCCAGCGCCTGGACAAGCTGGTACAGCGCAAGACCCTGCTCAAGCCTATCTTGCAGGCGCTGGACCGTGGCCGACCGGCCGAAGTGCTGCTGGCCTGCGACAACCTGTGCAAGCAGGACCCGCGCTTTGCGCCGCTGTGCCTGCGCTACCGTGCCGACGCCCTGGGCGCCCTCAACCGGCATGAGGAGCTGGAGCGCTTTCTCAAGGCGATCCTGGCCAACCGCCCTACGCCGTGGGCGTACGCGGCGCTGGGCAAGCTGCTGTTCAAGCGCGGCCAGGCCGTCCAGGCCAAGGAAATCTACGAACAGGCGATCAAGGCGTTTTCGATGATGCCCGGCCTGTACGACGGCTTGGCCGACGTGCTGGCTGCCGCAGGTGAAACCCGCCGTGCCCAGTCGGTGCTCGAAGAGGCCGTACGCCTGTCGCCGCTGGCGGTCCGCCGGCAGATGCAACTGGGCAAGCTGGCCCTGGGCAACGCCGACTTCGACACCTCGTCGCGGGCCTATCGCCAGGCCGTGAGCCAGGGCCAGAATTCGCGTTTCAAAGACCCTGAAAGCAACCTGGGCCTGGCCCAGGCGCTGATCCAGAAGAACGTGGGCAACGGCCTGGATGCACGCACACGCGTGGAGCTGAATCAGGTGCTGGGCGATGTGGCCAAGGAGTACACCGACGACCAGGGCCTGCAGGTACGTGCGCGCTTGATCAAGGCCACCGGCCTGGCGCAGGCGGGCGATGCCGAGACGGCCGCCAAGCTCACCGAGGCGGCGGTTGCGCGGCTGGAGAACATGGACCAGTTTTTCTCGGCCGAAACCGCCCTGGCAGTGGCTGCGCAGTTGCAGCAACTGGGCCAGGAGGCGGCGGGCACGGCCATCCTCAAGAACTGCGTGGAAGTCTACGGTGACGACGCGAGCGTGATGCAGAGCATCGCCAAGCTGACCGACGATCCGACGATTCTGGGCGCCGGCAACGAAGCCGTCGACCTCAACCGCCAGGGCGTGCGCAGCTATCAGGCCGGCAAGGTCGGCGAGGCGCTGGAGCAGTTCCGGCGCGCGCTGGCGTTGCAGCCCAAGAACATCAGCATTGCGCTGAACACTGCCCAGGCGCTGCTGCGCATGGCCGGGGAAAACCCCTCGAGCGCCGCGCTGGAGGAATGCCGCGCGTGCCTGGCCAAGGTGGCGGGCATTCCCAATACCGATCCGCGCTACGAGCGCTATCGAAAACTGCGTATCCGGGCGGTGGGCTCATGAGCAACGATTCCCAGGGGCTGGATTTTTCCACGGTGATCGCCTCCACCGTACACGACATGAAGAACTCCCTGGCGATGCTGATGCAGGCGCACAGCCAGTGGCTGTCGCGCCTGCCGGCCGCCCAGGCGCAAGGCCCGGAGCAGGCGGTGGTGGAGCACGAGTTCGCGCACCTCAACGGCATGCTCGTGCAGCTACTGGGGCTGTACAAACTCGGGGTCAATCAGTTGCCCATGTGCCCCGACTACCATGACCTGGACGACTTCATCGGCGGCCTGCTGGCCTCCAATCAGCCGATCATCGACAGCCGCGAGATCATTGCGCGCTACGAGATCGATGCCTTCAACCCGCTAGGCTTCTTCGACCGCGAGCTGGTCGGTTCGGTGATCTCCAACGTGATCAACAACGCCATCCGCTATGCCGGGCACGCCTTGCTGGTCACGGTGGCGGAGCAGGGCGAGCAACTGGTGCTGAGCATCAATGACGACGGCCCGGGTTATCCACAGGGCATGATCGACCGTCAGGCCGACTACGTGCAGGGCATCAACCTGCACACCGGCAGCACCGGGTTGGGCCTGTACTTCGCTGAACGCATTGCTGCGCTGCACGAGCGCAACGGTGTGCGCGGGCGCATCGAGATCGCCAATGGCGGTGCCCTGGGCGGCGGCCTGTTCCAGCTGTACCTGCCCTGAGCCAGCCGCCGGTCGGCCAGGGCGTTGCACCAAAGTCTACAAATTAAACGGTTAGTACATAAAATCCCGTAACATAGGCCACCTGCATTTCTTGTGTCCCGGTTCGCGCCTTCGTCGCTGACCGGGTGGTGATCTATTGTCTTTCGGGAGGGCCGTTTGAGCCTCTTTTCGCGTTTTCCGTTCAGCCCCCTCGCGTTTGCCGTGGGCCTTTCTTCCAGCCTGCTGGCGTGTGCGGTGCAGGCCGATGCATTCGACACCCTTGTCGACAGCCCGACCCTGACCGGCGACTGGGGCGGCAGCCGCTCACGCCTGGAGGCGAGCGGCGTCAAGCTCACCGGCGAATATGTGTCGGAAACCATGGGCCTGGTCAGCGGTGGCCTCAAGCACGGTGCGCGCTATGCGCAGCAGGTCCGCCTGGGCGCCACCTTCGACCTCGAGACATTGCTGGGCGAGGCGGATGCAGGCACGGTCCAGCTGACGATCAATGACCGGCGCGGCAACAGCGCCTCGCAAGACCTGGTGGGCAACCGGCTGCCGGTGCAGGAGGTCTACGGCGGGCTGTACACGCGCCTGAGCGAACTGAGCTATGCGCGCAGCCTGTTCACCGACGACCTGAACGTCAAGCTCGGCTGGATGGCCATGGGCAATGACTTCGGCGGCATGGGCATCCTCACCAACTTCGTCAACGCAGGTTTCTGCGCGCACCCGCTGAGCATGTCCGGTGGCAGTGGCTGGGGCAACTACCCCACGGCGCACTGGGGCATGGAGCTGAAATACCGCATCAGCCCCGAGTGGACGGTGCAGACCGCCTGGTTCAACGTGAACCCCGAGACCAACAGCGCCTCGTCCAAGGCCTTCGACCTGACCTCCAGCGGCACCACCGGGGCCATCCTGCCGGTGGAGCTGATCTACAACAACCTGGCTACCTATGACGGGCAGTACAAGTTCGGCTGGTATTACGACACCTCCGACACTGCGCGCATCGGCCAGCCCGACAGCAAGGCGGCGGGGCGTCACGGTGCCTATATCCTGGTCGACCAGATGGTATGGCGTTCGGATTCGACCCGGGGGCGCAACGTGCGCCTGTTCGCGCAGGCCACCGATACCGACACGGCCACTTCGCCGTTCTCGCACTGGTACGCGGCCGGTGCGGTGCTGAGCCGACCGTTCGCTTCGCGCGAGCATGACAACGTGGGGTTGGCGTACGGCCGTGCGGTGTTCAACTCGCGCAGCCGCGATGTACAGATCGCCAACCTGGAGCGCGGTGGCGACCTGGCCCAGGCGCAGAGTGTCAGCAACCTGGACTTGGGCGAGCAGTTGGTGGAACTGAGCTACACCGCCCAGGTAACCCGCTGGCTGACGGTGCGCCCGAGCGTGCAGTACGTGATGGAGCCGGGTGCATTTTCCGGCAAGGACACCCAGGACGCGTTGCTGGCCGGCGTACAGGTGAAGGTGCAGTTCTGATGGAGTGAGCGCGATGCGCTTGTTCGCCGGGAGGCTGACCCCTGCACAGGACTGTAGGAGCCAGCCTTGCTGGCGAAGAGGGGTGCATGACATCATCCCGCGCCCAGATCGCCCAGGATGGCCTCGCCTTCATGCTTCGCACTTCACTGCTTGCCCTCGCTCTGTTCTTCTTCCCGGTTTTCACCTACGCCGCCCCTGCGGCCTCGGACAAGAGTTGCAGCGGTGACGATTATGTCTGCCCCGATTGGATGCCGACCCAGGGCCAGGTGCAAGACGCCATGGCTGACTTCACCCGCAAGCTTCACGCCAGTGGCCGGATGACGTCGCCGATCAAGGTGCTGGGCCGCATAGAAGTCTCCACAGTCTCTTGCGCATCGATGGGCCCGGACCGCGATGCGAACTTCATCTGCGGTGCCGAAGTACGCCTGCTCGGCGACGGCGGGCAGATCCACCACGTGCAATCGTCCTACACCATGCAGCTTTCCGAGTCGAACCGGTTCAGCGTCTACTCGCAGGGCGAATGGGTTGAGTTGTGACGCGAATCGTGGCTGACTGCGCGCTCTTTTTCATCGAGCCCCTGCCGTAGCCATGAGTGAACTCACCGTCGAACTGATCCCGACCGGCCCTGAACACATCGAGCTGATCCGCAACCTCTACCAGTTCTATGCCTACGAGTCCTCGGACTGGGAGCAGGAAGACGTCGAGGTGGACGGCCGTTTCTACATCCACGACGAGCACCTGGCCCGCTACTGGCAGGAGCCGCAGTGGAGCGCCAACCTGATCCTGGTCGATGGCTACATCGCCGGCTTCCTGCTGGTCGAGCGCAGCGAACTGGCAGGGCTGGACGCACAGGAGCTGGCCGACCTGTTCATTCTCAAGCGCTACCGGCGCAAGGGCATCGGCCAGGCATTGGCTACCCAGGTGCTGATGAGTGGGGAAGGGGACTGGCTGGTGCGCTTCTATGACCAGGATGAAACCTCACAGGCGTTCTGGCGCAGCGTACTCGACAACCTGCCACGGCCGGTGCAGGCCATCGAACTGGATGATGAGGGCGAGTTGCTGAGCTTTTTGATTACGCGGGCGGTCATGCACTGAGGCCGCTGATAGCCTGGTCCGACACGGTGGTGCCTGGTGCCTTTGACCAGCAAGGGTGCGCATTGCAAAAACCAGGGCTCCTGCAATGAACTACAGTTTGCTCCGAGGGAATTTTTATCGCAGCTCGCGTTCCAAGCCTGGCAGGGAACCGCCGTCGGTCCGCTGCATACACGAATTCTGTAGGAGCTTGTCCATGTTCACCATGCGTCGTCTGATTATCGTCGCTACTGCTGCTGCCCTGATGACTGGCTGCGCCAGTCAGAACCCCTATGACAACCAGGGCCAGGCGCAAGGCTCCACCGGGATGAGCAAGACCGCCAAGTACGGCGGCCTGGGCGCATTGGCCGGTGCCGTTGCCGGTGCCGCCATCGACCACAACAACCGTGGCAAGGGTGCGTTGATCGGCGCCGCCGCGGTGGGCGCCGCCGCCGCCGGCTACGGCTACTACGCCGACCGCCAGGAAGCGGCACTGCGCGAGAGCATGGCCAACACCGGTGTCGAAGTGCAGCGTCAAGGCGACCAGATCAAGCTGATCATGCCGGGCAACATCACCTTCGCCACCGACTCGGCGAGCATTGCACCAAGCTTCTACGCGCCGCTGAACAACCTGGCCAACTCGTTCAAGCAGTTCAACCAGAACACCATCGAAGTGGTCGGTTTCACCGACAGCACCGGCAGTCGCCAGCACAACATGGACCTGTCGCAGCGTCGTGCACAGGCCGTGAGCACCTACCTGACCTCCCAGGGCGTCGACCCTTCGCGCGTGAGTGCGCGTGGCCTGGGCCCGGACCAGCCGATCGCGAGCAACGCCGATGCCAACGGGCGTGCGCAGAACCGTCGGGTGGAGGTGAACCTCAAGCCGATTCCTGGGCAGCAGTACCAGTAAATCTTTTCGCCAGCAATGCTGGCTCCTACAGGGGGCTCACGCCGTTGTAGGAGCCGGCCTTGCCGGCGAAGGGCTCACTGCTGGCGCATCCGCTCCAGCCGTTCATCCTTCTCTTCCCACAACCGGTTGATCCACTGCTGGAACGCCAGCCTGTAGGCTTCATCCTGGTCGTAGCTGCGTCCCAGAAATTCCTTGGGAATCGCCAGCGCCTCGAACGTCACCTCCACCCGCGCCACTCGCCCGCACAGCAGGTCCCAGAAGCCCGGTGTGCCCTGCGGGTAATGGATCGTCACGTTGATGATCGACTCCAGTTGCTCGCCCATCGCATCCAGCACGAAGGCAATGCCGCCCGCCTTGGGTTTGAGCAGGTGCCGGAACGGCGAACCCTGTTCGGCATGCTTGGCGGGGGTGAAACGCGTGCCTTCGGCAAAGTTGAAGATCGCCGTGGGCTTGCCACGGAACCTGGCGCAGGTACGGCGCGTGGTCTGCAGGTCCTTGCCCTGTTTTTCTGGGTGCTTGGCCAGGTAGGCCTTGCTGTAGCGCTTCATGAACGGAAAGCCCAGCGCCCACCAGGCCAGGCCGATCACCGGCACCCAGATCAGCACCTGCTTGAGGAAGAACTTGAGCGGTCGGATGCGCCGGTTGAGCACGTATTGCAGCACCATGATGTCCACCCAGCTCTGGTGGTTGCTGGTCACCAGGTAGCTGTGCTGGTAGTCCAGCCCGGCCAGCCCCTCGATGTCCCAGCGGGTGCGCCCGACCAGGTTCATCCAGCCCTTGTTGTTGCTGATCCAGGCTTCGTGGATGTGCCGCATCAGTTCGTCGGTGACGCGCTGCGCGGCGGCAAAGGGCAGGCACAGCTTGAACAGGCTGACGATGAACAGCGGTGTGCAGCACAGGATGGTGTTGGCGGCCAGCAGCAGCGAGCCGATGACTCCGCGCACGGGCGCGGGCAGAAAAGCGAGCATGGTCAGTTATCCAGCGAGCGGTTGGCCTGAATCGCGGTCAGGGCAATGGTGTAGACGATGTCGTCGACCTGGGCGCCACGCGGCAGGTCGTTGACCGGCTTGCGCAGGCCCTGCAGCATCGGCCCCAGGCTCACGCAATCGGCGCTGCGCTGCACGGCCTTGTGGGTGGTGTTGCCGGTGTTCAGGTCGGGGAACACGAACACCGTTGCGCGTCCGGCCACCTTGCTGTTGGGCGCCAGCTGGCGGGCGATGTCCTGGTTGGCGGCGGCGTCGTACTGCAACGGCCCATCGATCTGCAGGCCACGCTGGGTTTCCTGGGCCAGCAGGGTGGCCTCGCGCACCTTCTCGACCTCTTCGCCGCTGGCCGAATCGCCACTGGAATAGCTGATCATCGCCACCCGCGGGGTAATGCCGAAGGCTTCGGCCGAATCGGCGCTTTGCAGGGCAATTTCGGCCAGCTCGCCGGCAGTGGGGTGCGGGTTCATCACGCAGTCGCCATACACCAGCACCTGCTCGGGGAACAGCATGAAGAACACCGACGACACCAGGCTGCAGCCGGGGGCGGTCTTGATCAGTTGCAGGGCCGGGCGGATGGTGTTGGCGGTGGAGTGCACCAGGCCCGAGACCAGGCCGTCGACCTCGTCCAGGGCCAGCATCATGGTGCCGATCACCACCGGGTCTTCGAGCTGTTGCTCGGCCATCGGCGCGTTCAGGCTCTTGCTCTTGCGCAGGCTGACCATAGGCTCGACGTAGCGCTCGCGGATCAGGTCCGGGTCCAGAATCTCCAGCCCCTCGGGCAGGCTGATGCCCTGGGCGCGGGCCACTGCCTGTACGTCCTCGGGCCTGGCCAGCAGCACGCAGCGGGCGATGCCGCGGGCCTGGCAGATGGCGGCAGCCTGCACGGTCATCGGCTCGGCGCCTTCGGGCAGCACGATGCGCTTGTTGGCCTGCTGGGCACGCTGGATCAGCTGGTAGCGGAACACCGCAGGCGACAGGCGCATCTCGCGCGGGGTGCCGCAGCGCTGGTTGAGCCAGTCGGCATCCAGGTGGCTGGCCACGAAGTCGGTGATGATCTCCGCGCGCTCGCGGTCGTCCACCGGGATTTCCTTGTTCAACTGGTTCAGCTGGTTGGCGGTGTCGTAGGAGCCGGTACTCACCGACAGCACCGGCAGGCCGGCCAGCAGGGCGCCCTGGCACAGTTCGAGGATGCGCGGGTCGGGCTTGCTGTCGCTGGTCAGCAGCAGGCCGGCCAGTGGCACACCGTTGATCGCCGCCAGGCTGACGGCCAGGATGATGTCGTCGCGATCACCCGGGGTCACCACCAGCGTGCCGGGCTTGAGCAGCGGCACGGTGTTGGCCACGGTGCGGGCGCAGATGATGATCTTGTTCATGCGCCGGGTTTCGTAGTCGCCGGCGTTGAGTACCTGGGCACCGAGCAGCTCGGCCACGTCGCGGGTGCGCGGGTCGTTGAGCCCGGCCTGGAACGGGATGCAGCCCAGCAGGCGGAACTCGCCGCTGCGCAGCAGGGGCGAATGCTCCTGCAGGCGGCTGGCGAAGGTGTCCATCGGTTCGTCGCTGCGCACCTTGTTGAGGATCACGCCCAGCACCTTGGGGTCGCGCGGGCCGCCGAACAGCTGGGCCTGCAGCTCGACACGGCCCGACAGCTCGGCCAGCACGTCGTTTTCCGGCGCCGACACCAGGATCACCTCGGCGTCCAGGCTCTTGGCCAGGTGCAGGTTGACCCGTGCGGCGTAGCTGGCATGGCGGGTCGGCACCATGCCCTCGACCACCAGCACGTCCTTGCCGATGCAGGCCTGCTGGTACAGGGTGATGATCTCTTCGAGCAGTTCGTCCAGCTGGCCATCGCCGAGCATGCGTTCCACATGCGCCAGGCTCAGCGGTTGCGGCGGCTTGAGGCCGTGGGTGCGGGCGACCAGTTCGGTGGAGCGTTCCGGGCCGGTGTCGCCGGGGTGGGGCTGGGCGATCGGCTTGAAGAAGCCGACCTTGAGTCCGGCGCGTTCCAGGGTGCGCACCAGGCCCAGGCTGATGGAGGTCAGGCCGACACCAAAGTCGGTCGGCGCGATGAAAAATGTCTGCATGCGAGCTTCTCGAAGTGAGCTGTTGCAAAAGAATCAATTGCCAAGGGTAGCGCTATCGACCCCCTGAGCGCACCAGCCGCAGGCAAATGGCTGGCCGATTCGTTGCTGGCGCAGGTCTGCGTCCAGCACCCAGCCACGCGACTGCCACGGCGGTTCGTGGCGCAGGTGCTGGGTATGCCCGCACGACAGTTCGACCACCCAGTGGCCATGCTCGTCCTGATGAAAACCCAGCACCCGGCTGGGAAAAGCGGCTTCCCGTTTGTCCGGGTTGCGTTCGCTTTCAGGCGATGCGTTGGTTACACTTGTTCGTTCTACATTCTTATGCAAAAGGTCTCGCCCCATGCCGATCGCCGCCAACAAGGCTGTCTCCATCGACTATACCCTGACCAACGACGCTGGTGAGGTCATCGATAGCTCCAACGGCGGCGCGCCGCTGGTTTACCTGCACGGTGCAGGCAACATCATTCCGGGCCTGGAAAAAGCCCTGGAAGGCAAGGATACCGGCGCCGAGCTGGACGTTGCCATCGAGCCGGAAGACGCCTACGGCGAATACCTGGCCGAACTGGTCAGCACCCTGAACCGCAGCATGTTCGAAGGTGTCGACGAGCTGGAAGTGGGCATGCAGTTCCACGCGTCCGCGCCTGATGGCCAGATGCAGATCGTGACCATCCGTGACCTGGACGGCGACGACGTGACCGTCGACGGCAACCACCCACTGGCTGGCCAGCGCCTGAACTTCAAGGTCAAGGTCGTTGCCGTGCGTGATGCCAGCGAAGAAGAAATCGCCCATGGTCACGTGCATGGCGAAGGTGGCCATCAGCACTGATTTCTGCGCTAAGCTCAGAAGGTCGCTAAGGCGCCCGGGCAAGTCTGTCGTGTTCTCCCAGGAGGCAGACGGCTTGGCCGGGCGCTTTTTTAGTGGGCAGCATTTGTTGCGCCAGCCGGGACCGATGCCGGTAACTGGCCGGGAACTGGAAAGGGGAGTACGTCATGAGTGCATTTCACGACCTGAAATTGCAGGCGCTGGATGGCCAGGAGTTGCCATTGGCGCCGTTCAAGGGGCAGGTGGTGCTGGTGGTCAATGTCGCCTCCAAATGTGGCCTGACCCCGCAATATGCGGCGCTGGAGAATCTCTACCAGCATTACAAGGACAAGGGCTTCAGCGTGCTGGGCCTGCCGTGCAACCAGTTTGCCGGGCAGGAGCCGGGCAGCGAGCAGGAGATCGCCCAGTTCTGCAGCCTGAACTACGGGGTGAGTTTCCCGCTGGGCAGCAAGCTGGAGGTCAACGGCCCGGAGCGGCATCAGCTGTACCGCCTGCTGGCCGGTGAAGGCGCCGAGTTCCCGGGGGATATCACCTGGAACTTCGAGAAGTTTCTGGTAGGCAAGGACGGCCGCGTGCTGGCGCGCTTTGCGCCGCGTACTGCGCCGGATGATGCCACGGTGGTGCAGGCTATCGAGAAAGCCTTGGCCTGACGTGCCCCTTCGCCGGCAAGGCCGGCTCCTGCAATGGATGCACCGTCGTATGCAGGAGCCGGCCTTGCCGGCGAAAAATCCACCCCGATCACCGCTATCAATAGTACTGGGGTCAGCGACAATCCCGCCCTATGCTCAGGCGCCATCCCTTTCCCAGGAGCGCCGAATGCCTGCTCAAGCCCTGTTCACCCCCTTCAAGCTGGGCGCCCTCGAGCTGCCGACCCGTGTGGTCATGGCACCGATGACCCGAACCTTCTGCCCCGGCGGTGTGCCTCATGCGCAGGTGGTCGAGTATTACCGCCGCCGCGCCGCTGCCGATGTCGGCCTGATCATCACCGAAGGCACTACCGTCGACCACCCGGCCGCCAACGGTTACCCCAACGTGCCGCGCTTTCATGGTGAAGATGCCCTGGCGGGCTGGAAGAAGGTCGTCGATGCCGTGCACGCCGAAGGCGGCAGGATCGTGCCGCAACTGTGGCACGTGGGCAGCGTGCGCCGCCTGGGTACCGAGCCGGACGCCAGCGTGCCGGGTTACGGCCCCAGCGAAAAACTCAAGGATGGCCAGGTGGTGGTGCACGGCATGAGTCATGCCGACATCCGCGACGTGATCGAGGCGTTCGCCCAGGCTGCCCGCGATGCCAAGGCCATCGGCATGGATGGCGTCGAGATCCACGGCGCACACGGCTACCTGATCGACCAGTTCTTCTGGGCCGCGAGCAACCAGCGCAGCGATGAGTACGGCGGCGACCTGGCCGGCCGCTCGCGCTTTGCCATCGAGCTGGTGCAGGCGGTACGCGCCGCCGTAGGCTCGGACTTTCCGATCATCCTGCGCTTCTCGCAATGGAAGCAGCAGGACTACAGCGCCCGCCTGGTCGACAACGCCGAGGCGCTGGGCGAGTTCCTGCGCCCGCTGGCCGACGCCGGCGTGGATATCTTCCACTGCTCCACGCGTCGCTTCTGGGAGCCTGAGTTCGAAGGCTCGGACCTGAACCTGGCTGGCTGGACCCGCCTGCTCACCGGCAAGCCCACCATCACCGTGGGCAGCGTGGGCCTGGATGGGGAGTTTCTGCAGTTCATGGTCGACACCGACAAGGTGGCGCAACCGGCCAGCCTAGAGAAACTGCTGCAGCGCCTGGGCGACCAGGAGTTCGACCTGGTGGCCGTAGGGCGTGCCTTGCTGGTGGATGCCCAGTGGGCGGCCAAGGTGCGTGAGGGGCGCGAGCAGGACATCCTGCCGTTCAGCCGCGAGGCGCTGACGAGCCTGGCTTGACCAGCAGCGCCGCATCGAGGCGGCGCTGAGACGGTGCCGGTGCCTGTTCGCAGGCGCCGCGCAGGTGCGCCTCGAACTGTTCGACGATGGCCGGCCAGCCCTGGCGGCTGGCATGCTGGCGGGCATTGAGGCGCACCCGGCGCAAGGTCTCGCTGTCTTCCAGCAGCCAGCTGGCGGCATCGATGAAGGCCTCTGCATCTCCCGGCATGGCCAGTGCGCCACTGTGCCCATGACGAATGTGCTGGGCTGCTGCGGCCTCGTCGTAGGCCACCACCCCAAGGCCGGAGGCCAGCGCCTCCAGCACCACGTTGCCGAAGGTTTCGGTCAGGCTCGGGAACAGGAAGATATCCCCCGAGGCGTAGTGTTCGGCCAGGCATTCGCCGCGCTGTACCCCGCAGAACACGGCACCTGGCAACTGCTGCTCGAGTGCGCCGCGCTGCGGGCCGTCCCCCACCACGATCAGGCGCAGGTTGCGCAGGGGGTAGGCCTTGCGCAGGGCGTCCAGGCACTGGCCGAGCAGGCCCAGGTTCTTCTCGGTGGCCAGGCGCCCCACATGCAGCAGGGCGATGTCGTCGGGCCCAAGGCCCCACTGGTCGCGCAAGCTCTGGCGGCGCCGGGCCGGGTTGAACAGGCTGCTGTCGACCCCGCGCGACAGCAGGGTCAGGCGTTCGAAGCCGCGCCGCTGCAGCTCCAGGCGCTGGCTGACGCTGGGCACCAGGGTGCTGTGGCAGCGATGGTGGAAGCCGCGCAGGTAACGGGTGACCAGCCGCGTGAGCAGGCCGAAGCCGTACTGGCCGGAGTACTGCTGGAAGTTGGTGTGAAAGCCGCTGACCACCGCGATGCCCAGGCGCCGCGCCGCCCGCAGTGCACTCAGGCCCAGTGGCCCCTCGGTGGCGATGTACAGCACGTCCGGGCGGTCGCGGCGCCAGCGGCGCAGCAGCTTGTGCATCGACACCTGCCCCCACTGCAGGCCGGGGTAGCCGGGCAGGGGCCAGCCGCGGCACAGCAGCAGGTCGGCCTGCGCAGGGCCGGCGGCATCGCCGGCCTGGCGCGGGCGCACCAGCTCCACCCGGTGGCCGCGCAGGCGCAGGCCTTCGTGCAGGCGGCCAAGGGTGTTGGCCACGCCATTGATTTCGGGTGGGAAGGTTTCGCTGACAAGGGTTATGTGCAGGGCGGCGGGACTGGTCATGGGAGGATTTTCCGAGGTGCCGATTGCGCCCGGATGACAGCAAAATGACGGATACATGACGCCCGATCATTGGCGCTTTTGCGCTGTGAAAATAAGCTTGGCCAGCGCCTCAAGAATGCCGCATCGCCAGCCGATGAAGTTGCATTCGAATGAGACTTTCGCTCCAGGAGCGGTGATGTTCAACAGCAAACTGAAACAAGAAAATGCCAGGCTGCGCGAAGAGCTGATGACCATGGAGCAGGTCAAGTGCAGCCTGGACAGCGAGATGCTGGTGCTGCAACTGGACCCCCAGGGCCGCATCGAAGCGGTCAACGGCAACTTCGAGAAAGAGATGCGCTACAGCAGCCAGCAGCTGCTGGGCCGCAACATCGAAGAGATCGTGCCGGCGCATGTGAAGCCGCTGGATTTCTACCAGCGCATGAAGCAGGCGATCAATCGCGGCGAGCACCTCAACGGCGCGTTTCGCCTGCTGCGCGGCAGCGGCGAGGAAGCCTGGCTGCGCTCGATCCTGCAGCCGGTCAAGGGCAGTGACGGGCGCCTGCGCTACTTCACCCTGCACTCCAGCGACCTGACCCGCACCATCGAGACGTCACGCGAGCACGAGAGCCTGATCAAGGCCCTGATGCGCTCCACGGCAGTGATCGAGTTCAACCTCAATGGCGAGGTGCTGGCTGCCAACGACCGCTTCCTCAAGACCATGGGCTACTCCCTGGAGCAGGTGCGCGGCAAGCACCACCGCATGTTCTGCGAGCCGGAAGAGTACAACTCGGCGCATTACCAGCAGTTCTGGGAAAAACTGCGCCGTGGCGAGTTCGTGGCCGAGCGCTTCAAGCGCATCGATGCCCATGGCCGCGTGGTCTGGCTGGAGGCGTCGTACAACCCGATCATCGACGCCCATGACGTGCTGTACAAGGTGGTCAAGTTCGCCACCGTGATCACCGACCAGGTCAACCAGGAAGCGGCGGTGGCCCACGCCGCCGACATCGCCTACACCACGTCCCTGGACACCGACTCCAGTGCACGTCGCGCCACCGAGGTGGTGACCCAGACGGTCGAGGTCATGCGTGGCCTGGAGACGTACATGCAGCAGGCCGCCGACGGCATCGAGGCGCTGGACAAGCAGTCCCAGGTGATCGGTTCGATCATCAAGACCATCAGCGACATTGCCGGGCAGACCAACCTGCTGGCGCTCAATGCGGCCATCGAAGCCGCGCGTGCCGGCGAGCAGGGCCGGGGTTTTGCAGTGGTGGCCGACGAGGTGCGGCAACTGGCCTCGCGCACCAGCAGCGCCACCGAGGAAATCGCCCGGGTGGTGCAGCAGAACGCCCAGTTGGCCAAGGCGGCGGTCGACATCATCGACAACAGCAAGCGCCAGGCCGAAGAGGGCCTGTCGCTGGCCGGGCAGACCGGCACGGTGATCGTCGAGATTCAGGACGGGGCGCAGAAGGTGGTGGACGCGGTCGGCCAGTTCTCCAACCAGCTGGCGCCCTGACGGCGCGGTGGCGGCGGCCTTGCACCGTCGCCACCGTCGCCCCGGCAACCGTCAGCCGCGTTCGCGCACCCAGAACAGCGTGGCACCGGCGATGGCGGCAGGCATCATCACGATGTTCACGAACGGGATCAGCAGCACCAGGTACACCGAGCCGCCAAAGCCCAGGCTCTGCCAGCGCTTGGCGCGCAGCCAGGCGAGCATGTCCTGCCAGCTCATCTTGTTGTTGTCCGCCGGGTAGTCGATGTACTGGATGGCCATCATCCAGACACCGAACAGCAGCCACAGCGGCGCGGCCACGATGTTGACCACCGGGATCCACGACAGGATGAACAGCGCCAGGGCGCGCGGCACGAAGTAGCCCAGCTTGCGCAGTTCGCGGCTCAGGGTGCGCGGCACCATGGCGGCCAGTTCGCCCCAGCTGAAGGCCGGGAACGGGTCGGTGCCACGTACCACCACCTCGACCTTTTCGGCCAGAAAACCGTTGAATGGTGCCGCGATGATGTTGGCCAGCATGGTGAAGGTGAAGAACACCATCAGCACCACCAGCACCACGAACAGCGGCCACAGCACATAGTTGAGAAAGCTCAGCCAGCCCGGCAGGGTCGGAATCAGCGAGTCCACCCACAGGCTGAACTGGTGACCGGCAAAATAGATCAGGCCCACGAACAGCAGCAGGTTGACCGCCAGCGGCAGCAGTACGAACAGGCGCAGGCCCGGGCTCAGGACCAGTTTCAGGCCCTCGCGCAGGTATTGGGGGCCAGACAGGACAGGGGCTTGCATAAAAGGCTCCGAGCGGTGGTAAACGCGCCGACCTTACCGAGTTTGACGCCTGGGCGAAAGCGCGGCGAAATGCGCGCAACCCCCGGTAACAAAACCCTGTCGATCATTTAATAGGCAAAGCGGCCGGTGCTCGGCAGGTGAATAGAGGTCGTCTATAAGGTGGATTGTCTAAGGATATTTCCTTAATCTCTGCCTCCTCGTTACAGTCGCACCAATTTCACGGTTTCCAGAACCTGCGGCCAATAGCCTTCCCCAAGTGCTTCGCGGGTTCTTTTTTATTCCAGCCGGTGCCCCCGGCGTCATGTGGCTGGCTCGCCAGCTCGACAGGAGCGTTTCATGTCTGAAGTTCGTCATTCGCGAGTGATCATTCTCGGTTCCGGCCCTGCCGGTTACAGCGCCGCCGTGTACGCGGCCCGTGCCAACCTCAAGCCGCTGCTGATCACCGGCATGCAGGCTGGCGGCCAGCTGACCACCACCACCGAAGTCGACAACTGGCCGGGCGATGCACATGGCCTGACCGGCCCTGCGCTGATGCAGCGCATGCAGGAGCATGCCGAGCGTTTCGAGACCGAAGTGGTGTTCGACCACATCAACGCCGTGGACCTGGCCAACAAGCCGTTCACCCTCAAGGGCGACAGCGCCACCTACACCTGCGACGCACTGATCATCGCCACCGGCGCCAGCGCGCGCTACCTGGGCCTGCCGTCGGAAGAGGCGTTCATGGGCAAGGGCGTTTCGGCCTGCGCGACCTGTGACGGGTTCTTCTACCGCAACAAGCCGGTGGCCGTGGTCGGTGGTGGCAACACTGCCGTCGAGGAAGCCCTGTACCTGGCCAACATCGCCAGCAAGGTGACCCTGGTGCACCGCCGCGAGACCTTCCGCGCCGAGAAGATCCTGATCGACAAGCTGCACGCCCGCGTGGCCGAAGGCAAGATCGAGCTCAAGCTCAACGCCACTCTGGACGAGGTGCTGGGCGACAACATGGGTGTGACCGGTGCGCGCCTGAAGAACAACGACGGCAGCTTCGATGAAGTGAAGGTCGACGGCGTGTTCATCGCCATCGGTCACACCCCCAACACCTCGCTGTTCGAAGGCCAGCTGGCGCTCAAGGATGGCTACATGGTGGTCAACGGCGGGCGTGACGGCAATGCCACCGCCACCAGCATCGAGGGCGTATTCGCCGCCGGCGACGTGGCCGACCACGTGTACCGCCAGGCAATCACCTCGGCCGGTGCCGGCTGCATGGCGGCACTGGATGTCGAGCGTTACCTGGACGGCCTGCAGAACGCTTCGTTCTGAGGACTGTTGGGGCTGCTTCGCAGCCCTTCGCGGGTCAAGCCCGCTCCCACAGGGATCACTGCTGTCCCTGTGGGAGCGGGCTTGACCCGCGATGCTTTCAAAGGCTCAGGCGCATCGACAGGTCCACTGCCTTCACATCCTTGGTCATTGCCCCGATCGAGATGTAGTCCACCCCCGTCTCGGCAATTGCGCGCAACGTGCTTTCGCTGATCCCGCCGCTGGCTTCCAGCTTGGCCTTGCCGGCATTGAGGCGCACCGCCTCGCGCATTTCGTCCAGGTTCAGCTCGTCGAGCATGACGATGTCGGCCCCGGCCTCCAGGGCCTGCTGCAGTTCATCCAGGCTCTCCACCTCGATTTCCACCGGCTTGCCCGGCGCAATGCGGCGCGCCGCAGCGATCGCTTCGGCAATCCCGCCGCTGGCGGCAATGTGGTTTTCCTTGATCAGAAACGCGTCGTACAGGCCGATGCGATGATTGTGGCAGCCGCCGCAGGTCACTGCGTACTTCTGCGCCAGGCGCAGGCCCGGCAGGGTCTTGCGCGTATCCAGCAGCTTGACCTGGGTATCGGTCACCAGGTCGGCCAGGTGCCGCGCATGGGTGGCCACCCCCGACAGCAGCTGCAAAAAGTTCAGCGCGCTGCGCTCGCCGGTCAGCAGCGAGCGGGCCGGCCCTTCCAGGTGGAACAGTGCCTGATTGGCCGTGGCCCGGTCGCCGTCCTTGACCTGCCAGTGCACCGCCACCCGCGGGTCGAGCTGACGAAACACCGCGTCCACCCAGGCCGTGCCGCTGATCACGCAGTCGTCGCGGGTAATGATGGTGGCCTTGGCCAGGCGCTCGGCAGGAATCAGCTGGGCGGTGATGTCGCCGTTGCCGACATCCTCGAGCAACGCACGGCGCACGTTGGCTTCGATTTCGGCGGTCAGGTCGGCGAGGCGTAGATTCGGCATGGTGGGCTCCACAAGCTAGGTGGCCGCGATTATAGGGCAGCCCGGGGCGGGCGTGCAGCAATCCGCCTTTGGTCGCAGCAAATGAGCATTTGCGCCCCATGGCGGTCTATCCACAGGCTGGCCGAAACGTACTGCACAGTTCGCTGGCAGGCCGCGCGTTTTTGCCAGATAATGCGCGCCTTGTAATTGGCGTCATGACTTTGACAGCCATTCAATTCACTTCGTAGCCAACCCAGCAAGGAGACCGGGATGCCCAATGACGGGAAGGTGGTGCCGTTCAAGGCGGCCACCGATCAGGCGTCACGCACGCCGTTCGCTCGTCTGCCGGTCATCCTGCTGCAAGTGCGCGACAAGGCAGCGCAGCACCTGCGCCAGGCGCTGCAGGGGCTGTTCGACAACGCCGACGACACGCTCTTCGAAATGGCCGACACGGCCGCCGACAACCATGACCGCAGCCTGTTCTTCGAAGCGATGCGCGACCTGCGCCTCAAGCGCAAGAGCATCGAGCGTGCCTTCCTCGACCTGTTCTATGACGCCTTCATCGATATTGCCGGCAACGACCCGACCGCGCCGTTGGCGCGCCGTGGCTACGACAGGCAGGCGCTGATGGCCGACGATGCGCGTGAGCGGGCCCAGGCCGTGGAGACGATGGTGGCCCGCGTGGCCACGCGTGACGGCTTCGCCCTCGGCCAACTGACCCTGCGCATGAACAGTCTGATCAGCCAGCGCCTGGACGATCGCGCCAACCCGCTGGGGCCGGCGCTGCTGTGCGAGTACTTTCTGCAGGCCGGGCGCAGCCTGGGCGTGGGCATCAAGGTCAAGCTGATACTGCTCAAGCTGTTCGAGCGTTACGTGCTGTGCGACGTCGGCCAGTTGTACGGCGAAGCCAACCAGCTGTTGAGCGCCACCGGGATCCTGCCCGACCTCAAGAGCGCGCCGGGCTGGCGCACCCCGGCGGCCGAACCGGCGCACCCGGCCGGCGATCCGGAGGTCAAGCCAGCCCCGCTGATGGCCGATGCCGGGGCGCAGGCTGCCTTCGCCTCGCTGCAGGTGCTGTTGTCCCCGGTGCGCGGTCGGGTGGCCCCGCGCCTGGAGCCCTATGACCGGGTGCAGCCGATCAGCAGGCAGGATCTGCTGCGCCTGCTCTCGCACCTGCAGCAGTTCGTGCCGGCAGCGGGGGAGGTGCAGGACTTCGACCTGCGCCACCAGCTGGAGCAACTGCTGACCCGGGCCAGCGTGCAAAGCGGCAAGTACCGCAGGGTCGAGGTGATCGATGAGGATGTGATCAACCTGATCGCCATGCTCTTCGACTTCATCCTAGGCGATCGCAACCTGCCGCATTCGCTGCGCCAGTTGATCGCACGCCTGCAGATCCCGATGCTCAAGGTGGCGCTGCTCGACAAGAGCTTCTTCAGCCGCGCCACCCACCCGGCGCGCCGTCTGCTCGACGAGATTGCCGCAGTGGCGATGGGCTGGGGCGCGCGTGATGACGTGCAGCGCGACGAGCTGTACCTGCGGGTCGAGGCCATCGTGCAGCGCCTGCTCACCGATTTTGCCGACGACCCGCAGATCTTCGCCGAGCTGCTGGCCGAGTTCCTTGCTTTCAGTGCCGATGAGCGCCGCCGTACCGAGTTGCTCGAACAGCGCACCCGCGATGCCGAAGAGGGCCGGGCACGCACCGTGCTGGCGCGCCAGCAGGTAGAAAGCGAACTCAACCTGCGCCTGCTCGGCAAGTGCCTGCCGCAAGGCGTGGTACGGGTGATCGAGCAGGCCTGGAGCCAGGTGCTGCTGGCCTGCCTCAAGCATGGGCGGGGTTCGACCCAGTGGCAGGACGCGCTGGCCAACATGGACCTGTTGCTCTGGAGCGTCGAGTCACACACAGGCGACGACCGTGCACGGCTGCTGGAGCAGGTGCCGGGCCTGCTCAAGGCCCTGCGCGAAGGGTTGACCCGGGTTGCCTACGATCCCTTTGCCACCAGCGAGTTCTTCGCCCAGCTCGAAGCGCTGCACCTGCAGGCTGTGGAAGGGGCAGGGCACCCCGGCCAGGCGCGTATCGAGCGGGTGCTGGTGCGTGATCGGATCGTGCTGCTGGGGCCGGAGTCGGTGGCGGCGGGCGGGCTGTGCTCCAGCCTGCCCGACGACGACCCGGCGCTGCACCAGGTGCGCGACCTGCGCCCGGGGGCCTGGATCGAGCTGCGCGACGAGGATGACGAGCCGGTGCGCGGCAAGCTGATCGCGATCATCGACAGCACCCACACCTATGTGTTCGTCGACCGTACCGGGCGCAAGCTGCGCGAATGGTCGCAGCAGGGGCTTGCCGGGGCGTTGAGCCAGGGCCAGGTACGCCTGCTCGATGCCACCCAGCTGTTCGAACGTGCACTGGGTTCGGTGGTCAGCCAACTGCGCCAGCGCCAACCCTGAGCGCCCGCACTTTTTAACGATACAACCGTCGATTCCTCGGGGCATACTGCGCCAGAGCCCTCATGCTTCAGGATCTTCTATGCAACTTGACCACGCTACTGGCTGGGTCGCTGGCGTCACCCATTGCCCTTCCCCCAACTTCAACGCGCGCCCCGAGGGCGAAGCCATCAGCCTGCTGGTGATCCACAACATCAGCCTGCCGCCCGGACAGTTCGGCACCGGCAAGGTGCAGGCGTTCTTCCAGAACCGCCTGCCCATCGCCGAGCATGCGTTTTTCGAGCAGATCAAGGACCTGCGTGTATCGGCGCACTTTCTGATCGAGCGTGACGGCAGGGTCACCCAGTTCGTCTCGTGCCTGGACCGGGCCTGGCATGCCGGGGTATCGCGCTTCGAGGGCCGCGAGGGCTGCAACGACTTTTCCGTGGGCATCGAACTCGAAGGCACCGATCAGACGCCGTTCACAGACGCCCAGTACACTGCCCTGCAACACTTGACCCTGCAACTGCAGGCTGCCTGGCCCATCGCGGGGCGAATCCGCGGCCACAGCGACATTGCGCCGGGGCGCAAGACCGACCCGGGGCCGGCGTTCGACTGGGAACGCTATCGCGCCAGCCTGCACGTCAACGAGGACAGATCATGAGTTTTCTGGTGTTACTGCTGGTGCTGTGGGTCGAGAAGTTCTCGGCGCTGCGCCAGCGCCTGCAACGCGACGGCTTTTTTCTCACCGAACTGGCCCGCCTGGAGCGCAGGCCCAAGGCCGACCCCTGGTGGGTGCTGGGCATTCTGGTGCTGTTGCCAGTAGTGGTACTGGCGCTGCTGCTGCACGTGCTCGACCCGGTCGCCTATGGTCTGCTGGCCCTGCCGGTGCACCTGCTGGTGCTGATCTACAGCCTGGGCCGGGGCGATGTGAAGGCGGCGCTGGGGCCGTTTCGCGATGCCTGGCGACGCGGCGATGAACAGGCGGCCGTGCACGTGGCCGAGCGCGACCTGGGGGTGACGGCCGACGACAGCCAGGGCCTGATCCAGAAGGTGCAGGGGCACCTGCTGTGGCAGGCCTACCAGAGCTTCTTTGCGGTGATCTTCTGGTATGTGCTGCTGGGCCCGGCTGCAGCGCTGGCTTACCGGCTGCTGGCGCTGACGGGCGAGCGGGCCGGCAACCCGGCGGTACAGGAACGCGCCCGGCAGTTGCGCCACGCCTTCGACTGGGCGCCGGTGCGGGTACTGGCCGCCAGTTTTGCACTGGTGGGCAACTTTGTGGCGGTCAGCCGCATGATGCTGCACGAACTGCTCAACTGGCACATCGGCGCGCCGCGCCTGGTGGAGCAGGCGGGCACGGCAGCGGCGGAGATTCCCGCCGACGTCGAGGCCGGCCCGCAAGGCCTGACCGGGCTCGACAGCCTGTGGGAACTGCTGCTGCGTGCCGCAGTGCTCTGGTACGCGGGCTTTGCCCTGTGGACCGTGCTCGGCTGACTCACGACGTGTAAACGGGCTGCCGCAACGGCGGCTCGTTCCTACAGGGCGCCGCCGCTGGTGGTTAACCTTAAGTTACAAAACTTCCCTTCGATATGCGCTATACAGAGGCTGCTGACGATCGCCAGTGGCCTAGTGCTATTGCGCAGAAAACAATAAGAAATCGAAAGGAGACGACCCTTGAAGCGCCTCTTGTATCCGGCAATCGCATTGATGAACCGGCTGAGCTTCGGCATGAAGTTCAGCCTGATCAGCGTGCTGTTCTTTCTGCCCATGCTGGTCACCAATTTCTATCTGGTGCGCGACGCCTATGCCAAGTTCCACGCCACCCGTGTGGAGCTGCACAGCCTCGGCCTGCTGAGCGAGAGCCTGGCCGTGCGCGGTGATCTGGAGAGCCTGGGCAATCTGGTGCAGATCAACGCGGTGCTGGGGCAGTCCGGCAAGGCCGACGACCTGGAGGCGCGCATCGATGCGCTGGAACAGCAGGTGGCAAAGCGCGTGGCCGCGCTGGCCCCGATGACCGAGGACCCGGCCCAGGTGCAGGCCTTCACCGCCCGGCGCGACGAGTTGCTGGCAGGGCTCGAGGCGGCGCGAGCCGACTCCTCGCTGCAGACCCGTGCAGCCCTGTACGACGCCCTGCTGGCGCAGGCGCAGCTGCTTGGCAAGCTGGTGGTCAGCCAGTCGGGCCTTGGCCAGGACAGCGATGCCGGCGTGCGCCAGATGGGCGAGCTGCTGACCACGGTCACCGCCCAGGTCACCCAGACCCTGGGTGAAGGCCGCGCAATCGGGGCTTACTCGCTGGGCCAGGGGTTTCTCAACTCATCGGCCAGTACCCGTTTCGAAGAACTGCTCAAAAGCCTCGACAAGCTGTCGGCCGACTACGCCATTCGCCTGCAGGACGCCCTGGGCGACGAGCCGCGGCTGGCCAGCCAGGCCGCCAGCAGCCAGGCGTCGCTCAAGCAGGCCAGCGAGCTGCTCGAAGACCAGGTAGTGATGGCCGATACCCTCGATGCGCCATGGCCGGCGTTCTACCAGCAGGTCAGCGGCCTGATCGAGCAGACCTACCTGCTCAATGGCGCCACCCTGCAGGTACTCGAACAGCAGTTGCAGGCGCGCCTGGGCGACTACCGCCAGCACATGGTGCTGCTGGTGCTGGCCCTGGCGGCGGTGTTCATGCTGATCGGCTACCTGTATGGCGGCTTCTACGCCTCCACCCGCAGCACCCTGCGTACCCTGGGCAAGGTGATGGACAAGGTGGCCGGTGGCGACATGACGGTGACCTTCCAGGCCCGCAGTCGCGACGAGCTGGGCGAGCTGGGCGAGGTGTTCAACACCACGGTGCGGCGCATCCATGACCTGATCGAGCGGGTCGGGCAGACGGTGGCCGAGGTGGAACACCAGGCCGAGCAGGTGCATGCGGTATCGGCGCGCAGCAACCAGGCGGTGAGCGGCCAGCGCGGGCAGATCGAGCAGGTGGCCACGGCCATGAACCAGATGTCGGCCACTGCCCAGGAAGTGGCTCGCAGCGCTGCGGCAGCCGTGAACAGCGCCCACGGGGTCAACCGCGAGACGGTCAGCGGGCGCGAGCTGGTGGAGTCGCAGCAGGGCAGCATTGCCGGGCTGGCGGCCGAAATCGACCAGTCGGTGGGGGTGATCAACCAGCTGGTCAGCGACAGCCAGCAGATCAGCCAGGTGCTGGAGGTGATCAAGAGCATCGCCGGGCAGACCAACCTGCTGGCGCTCAACGCCGCCATCGAGGCGGCGCGGGCCGGGGAGCAGGGGCGTGGCTTCGCGGTGGTGGCCGACGAGGTACGCACGCTGGCCAAGCGCACGCAGCAGTCGACCGAGGAAATCGACCAGATGATTTCACGCCTGCAGGGTGGGGTGGAGGCGGCGGTGCGGGCGATGGACAGCAGTCACCAGATGGCGGCGGGCACCGTGGGGCAGTCGCAGCAGGTGCAGCAGGCGCTGGTCAACATTCTGGGGGCGATGGGCAGCATCGTGGAGCAGAACCAGCAGATTGCGGCGGCGGTGGAGCAGCAGACGGCGGTGGCGCATGACATCGACCTGAACATCGTGCAGATCAATCGCGCGGCCGAGCACACCACCGAGGGCGCGCACCAGACCGAAGATGCGAGCCGGCAGCTGTCGGCGCAGGTGATGGAGTTGAAGCAGTTGATCGGGGCGTTCAGGGTCTGAGCGAGGGCTGGGCCCTTCGCCGGCAAGGCGCAGGGCCGGTATTACCAGCCAAACAGCTCGCAGGCATTGCGCGTGCTGGCCTCGGCCAGCACCTGGGGCGCAACCCCCATCACCTCAGCCAGTGCCACGGCAATCTGCGGCAGGTGCACAGGGCTGTTGCGCACCCCGGCGTACATCGCCGGGGCCATGTCCGGCGAGTCGGTCTCCAGCACCACGCCGTCCAGCCCCAGGCGCGGCAGCACCTTGCGCAGGCGCAGCGCCTGGGGCCAGGTGGCCGCACCGCCCAGCCCCAGCCTGAACCCGAGGCGGCGGTACTCGCGGGCCTCCTCGTAGCTGCCGGCAAACGCATGCACGATGCCGCCACGCGCCAGCTTGAAGCGCTTGAGCCGGGCGATCACGTCGGCATGGCTGCGCCGTACATGCAGCAGCGCCGGCAGGTCGAAGTCCACCGCCAGCTGCAACTGGGCCTCGAACAGCGCCTGCTGGCGCTCGCGGTCCAGCTCGGCCACGTAGTAGTCCAGGCCGAACTCGCCCACCGCGCACAGCTGCCGGTCGCCACGCAGGCGGCTCAGCCAGTCGCCCAGCGCCAGCAGGTGTTCCGGGCGATGCTGTTCCAGGTACACCGGGTGCAGGCCGAACGCCGCATACAGCTGCGGATCGCTCTTGACCAGCTCCCATACCCGCTGCCAGTTGTCCTGGTACACCCCCAGCACCACCATGCGCTCGACCCCGGCGCGGCGCGCCTGCCCCAGCACTTCGCTGCGGTCGGCATCGAAGTCGGGAAAGTCCAGGTGGGTGTGGGTGTCTACCAGGCGCATGGTCAGGCCTTGAAGAGGCGTTGCTTGAAGGTGCGCGCCACCGCGTGCACACCCGGCGTGTAGTGCTGCTTCTCCACCGCCTCCAGCGCCAGGCGCAGGGCGGTTTCGGCCATCAGGCCGTGCTGCTGGGCCATGGCGTTGACCGGCAGGGGCAGGAAGTCCAGCAACTGGTTGTCACCGAAGGTGCCCAGGTGCAGGCTGCGCGATGCTGGCGGGCGGGTCTGCAGCACATCGAACACGCCTTGCAGCAGTACATAGGAGGTGGTCACCAGTGCGTCGGGCAGGCGCCCCAGGTCGGCCAGCAGCTCGCTCATCAGGCGGCGCCCGCACTCGCGGCTGAAGGCTTCGCCCTGGTGCTGGCTGGCCCGTCCGTCGAAGCCTTGCAGGGCCTGGTCGAAACCACGTGCGCGAGCGCGGCTGACGCTCAGCTCCGGGCGTGCGCCAATCAGTGCGATATGCGCCGGGGCGCTGTCGAGCAGGCTGCGGGTCAGGTGCAGGCTGGCATGCTCGTCGTCGCTGACCACCGAGCAGAACTGCGCCGGGTCCAGGCTGCGGTCGATACCGATGATCGGCAGGCCGTTGGCCTGCAGCGTGCGGTAGCTGTCGTCGTCTTCGGGCAGGCAACTGGCGACGAACAGGGCGTCGCAGCGCCGTGCGCGAAACAGCTGCTGCAACTGGCGCTCGCTGTCGGGCTGGTCGTCGCTGCTGGCAATCAGCAGCTGGTAGCCCTGGGCCCTTGCGCCTTGCTCCAGTTGCTTGGCGATGCGCGCATAGCTGGGGTTTTCCAGGTCTGGCAGGATGAAGCCAAGGGTGCGCGTGTGACGGCTGCGCAGCCCGGCCGCCTGCGGGTTGGGCGTGAAGCCATGGGCCTCGACCACCGCACGCACACGCTCTACCGTGCTGCTGCTGATGCGTTGCTGTTCGGCCTTGCCATTGATGACATAACTGGCAGTGGTAACGGACACACCGGCCAGACGGGCGATATCGCTGAGTTTCACCGAATTTTCCTTGTTATTACCGGGGTTGGCTGCAGAGCCTGACCGGGTATTGTCGCCGATTGCGAAGCATCGGCGCAGACGACCATTGTCGCAATTGTCCGACAAAATGGGGCTTTCATTGTTCGCAGGTTATCGAGTAACGTGCACGCTATTCTAGGTTAAACGATTCAGCAGGCGATTTTTCTGCCGTGGCCTTCGCCTGCGCCCGGCCCTGCGACGTGTCGGGTGCTGCTAAATTCACAACAATACCTCGGCGCCGGCCCGGCGCTGCAAAGGAGAGGTTCATGCTCGAGCTCACCATAGAGCAGATTTCCATGGGCCAGTCGGCCGTGGACAAGACCGCCGCGCTGCAGTTGCTGGCCGAGCGCCTGGTGGCCGACGGGCTGGTGGCCGAGGGCTACCTGGCCGGGCTGCAGGCGCGTGAAGCCCAGGGCTCGACCTTTCTCGGCCAGGGCATCGCCATCCCCCACGGTACCCCGCAGACCCGCGAGCTGGTGCATGCCACCGGCGTGCGCCTGTTGCAGTTCCCCGAGGGCGTGGACTGGGGCGACGGGCAGATCGTGTACCTGGCCATCGGCATCGCCGCGCGCTCCGACGAGCACCTGCGCCTGCTGCAATTGCTCACCCGCGCGCTGGGCGAGACCGACCTGGCCCAGGCGCTGCGCCGGGCCGGCAGCGCCGAGGCGTTGCTCAAGCTGCTGCAGGGGGCGCCGCAGGAGCTGGCACTGGATGCACAGATGATCGGCCTGGGTGTGCCCGCCGAGGATTTCGAAGAGCTGGTATGGCGTGGCGCCCGCCTGCTGCGCCGCGCCGATTGCGCCGGCAATGGCTTTGCCGCCGTGCTGCAGCAGGTCGAGGCGCTGCCCCTGGGCGATGGCCTGTGGTGGCTGCACAGCGAGCAGACCGTGCGCAAGCCGGGCCTGGCGTTCGTCACCCCGCAGCAGCCGCTGCGCTACCTGGGTCAGCCGCTCAACGGCCTGTTCTGCCTGGCCAGCCTGGGCGCGGCTCACCAGGCCCTGCTCGAACGCCTGTGTACCCTGCTGATCGAAGGTCGGGCGCAGGAGCTGTTTCGCGCTACCAGCAGCCGTGCGGTGCTGGAGGTGCTGGGCGGCGAGCTGCCGGCCGACTGGCCCAGCGTTCGCGTCGGCCTGGCCAATGCCCACGGCCTGCATGCGCGCCCGGCCAAGGAGCTGGCGCAACTTGCCAAGGCCTTCGAGGGCGAGGTGCGCGTGCGCGTGGTCGACAGCGGCGAGGCCGCCGTGTCGGTCAAGAGCCTGAGCAAGTTGTTGAGCCTGGGCGCACGCCGTGGCCAGGTACTGGAGTTCATCGCCGAGCCGAGCGTGGCCGACAGCGCGCTGCCGGCGTTGCTGGCGGCGGTGCAGGCCGGCCTGGGCGAAGCGGTCGAGGCGCTGGCACCGGTGAGCGAGGTAGCGGCGCCCCAGGTGCTCGAGCCGGTGCTGAGCGCGCCGCTGCCGGGCACGCAGGTCCAGGGCGTGGCCGCATCGCCGGGCATCGCCTGCGGCCCGGCGCATGTGCAGGTGCTGCGCCATTTCGACTACCCGCTGCGGGGCGAGTCGCCGGTGATCGAGCGCGACCGCCTGCAACGTGCCCTGGCCGCCGTGGCCAGTGAGCTCGAAGCGCTGATCCGGCGCAGCCCGGCCAAGGCCATCCGCGAGATCTTCGTCACTCACCAGGAAATGCTCAGCGACCCGGGGCTGGGCGATGAAGTCGAGCTGCGTCTGCTCCAGGGCGAAAGCGCCCCAGCGGCCTGGATGACCGTGATCGAGGCTGCAGCGCGGCAGCAGGAGGCCTTGCACGACGCCCTGCTGGCCGAACGCGCCGCCGACCTGCGCGACGTGGGCCGCCGTGTGCTGGCCACCCTGTGCGGGGCCGCCGAGGTGGCGGAGCCGCAACAGCCCTATGTGCTGGTGATGGACGAAGTCGGCCCGTCCGATGTGGCGCGCCTCGATCCGGCGCGGGTGGCCGGGATTCTCACCGCACGGGGTGGCGCCACCGCGCACAGCGCGATCGTGGCGCGGGCATTGGGCATCCCGGCGGTGGTGGGGGCCGGCGCGGCGGTGCTGCTGATCGCCGCCGGCACCGAGCTGTTGCTGGACGGCCAGCGTGGGCGCCTGACCGTGGCCCCGGCGGCGGATGAGCTGCAGCGCGCCCTGGCCGAGCGCGAGCAGCGCGAACAGCGCCTGCAGGCGGCCCGGGCGCGTCGCCTGGAACCTGCCGTGACCCGCGACGGCCATGCCGTGGAAGTGTTCGCCAACATCGGTGAAAGCGCGGGTATCGAACAGGTGATCGACCTGGGCGCGGAAGGCATCGGCCTGCTGCGCACCGAGCTGATCTTCATGGCCCATCCACAGGTGCCCGACGAGGCCACCCAGGAAGCCGAGTACCGCCGTGTGCTCGACGGCCTGCAGGGCCGGCCGCTGGTGGTGCGCACCCTGGATGTGGGCGGCGACAAGCCGTTGCCCTACTGGCCCATCGCCAAGGAGGAAAACCCGTTTCTGGGGGTACGCGGCATTCGCCTGACCCTGCAACGGCCGCAGGTCATGGAAAGCCAGTTGCGCGCCCTGTTGCGCGCGGCGGGCGAGCGACCGCTGCGCATCATGTTCCCGATGGTCGGGCAGGTGGAGGAGTGGCGCCAGGCCCGAGCAATAGTCGAGCGCCTGCGCCAGGAGATACCGGTCGGCGACCTGCAGGTGGGCATCATGATCGAGGTGCCTTCGGCCGCGCTGCTGGCACCGGTGCTGGCGCCGGAGGTGGACTTCTTCAGCGTCGGCACCAACGACCTGACCCAGTACACCCTGGCCATCGACCGCGGCCACCCGAGCCTGTCGGCCCAGGCCGATGGCCTGCACCCAGCGGTGCTGCAGCTGATCGACATCACCGTGCGCGCCGCGCATGCCCACGGCAAGTGGGTGGGCATCTGCGGGGAAC
The DNA here is from genome assembly GCF_002478435.1 of Pseudomonas sp. UBA7500. Classification (NCBI taxonomy): domain Bacteria; kingdom Pseudomonadati; phylum Pseudomonadota; class Gammaproteobacteria; order Pseudomonadales; family Pseudomonadaceae; genus Pseudomonas; species Pseudomonas sp. UBA7500. The sequence goes on from NZ_DLNW01000006.1 coordinate 144,308, forward strand.
TGGCCGCCGACCCTCAGGCGGTGGCGGTGCTGGTGGGGCTGGGCGTGGATGAACTGAGCGTGGCGGCGCGCAGCATTGCCGAGGTCAAGGCGGTGGTGCGCGAACTGAATTTTGAACAGGCCCGGCAACTGGCGCGTGATGCGCTGGTGCAGGGCAGTGCCGCCGATGTGCGCGCACGGGTGGAGATGCATTGATGGCACGGATACTCACACTGACCCTCAACCCGGCGCTGGACCTTACCGTCAGCCTCGCCACCCTGCAGCCCGGCGCGGTCAACCGCAGCCACGCGCAGCACAGCCACGCGGCGGGCAAGGGCCTGAACGTGGCGCAGGTGCTGGCCGACCTGGGGCATTCGGTGACGGTGGGCGGCTTCCTGGGCCAGGACAACCTGCAGCCCTTCGAGGCCCTGATGGCCCGTCGCGGCTTTGCCGATTGCTTCGTGCGGGTGCCCGGCGAAACCCGCAGCAACTTCAAGCTGGTGGAGGGCGATGGCCGGGTCACCGATATCAACGGCGTGGGCCCGCAGGTCGACGAAAACGCCCAGGGCGAGCTGCTGGCACGCCTGCAGCACCTGGCCAGCGGGCATGACGCGGTGGTGGTGGCCGGCAGCCTGCCGCCGGGTGTGAGCCCGCAGTGGCTGCAGATGCTGCTGGCGTGGTTCAAGTCGCTGGGCCTGAAGGTGATCCTGGACAGCAGTGGTGCGGCCTTGATCGCCGGGCTCAAGAGCGCGCCGTGGCTGGTCAAGCCCAATACCGACGAACTGGCCGAAGCGCTGGGCCGCCCGCTGCACAGCATTGCCGAGCAGCAGGCCGCTGCCCGCCAGTTGATCGACCAGGGCGTCGAGCATGTGGTGGTGTCCCAGGGCGAGCAGGGGGTGATCTGGTTCCGGCGCGACGGCGCCCTGCAGGCGCTGCCGCCCCAGGTGATGGTGGCCAGCACGGTGGGCGCGGGCGATTCGTTGCTGGCCGGCATGCTGCACGGCCTGCTCAATGCCGAGCCTGCCGCGCAGACCTTGCGCCGTGCCACCGCGATTGCCGCCCAGGCCGTGACCCAGATCGGCTTCGGCATCGGCGACCGCGTGCAACTGGCGCAGCTCGAAGATGCCGTCCGGGTGCAGATTCCCCACGCTCGACAAGAGGGTGAACAATGAAGATCGCCATCGTCACCGCCTGCCCCAACGGCCAGGTGTCCAGCCTGCTCAGCGCTCGCCTGCTGGATGCGGCCGCGCAGCGCCAGGGCTGGAGCACCAGTGTCGAGGTGCACGACGCCGACCATCCCGAGCGCCAGCTTTCGCCGGCAGTGATCGCCACCGCCGACTGGGTGCTGGTGATCAGCACCGGCCCGTTCGACCTGCAGCGCTTTGCCGGCAAACGCCTGTTCCAGAGCACCCCGGCCCAGGCCCTGCAGGATGTGGAGAGCTTTCTGCGCCTGGCCGCCGAACAGGCCCAGGTGCACCACCCCGAAGCCGTGGCGCCTGCGCCGGCCGCAGCGGGAGCGGTGAAGAAGATCGTTGCGGTCACTGCCTGCCCAACCGGGGTGGCGCACACCTTCATGGCCGCCGAAGCCTTGCAGCAGGCGGCGCGGCAACTGGGTTATCAACTGGCCGTCGAAACCCAGGGCTCGGTGGGGGCACGCACCCCGCTGAGCGCCGCGGCCATCGCCGAAGCCGACGTGGTACTGCTGGCCGCCGATATCGAAGTGCCCACCGAGCGCTTCGCCGGCAAGCGCATCTACCGCTGTGGCACCGGCGTGGCCCTCAAGCAGGCCCAGGCCACCTTGAACAAGGCGCTGGCCGAAGGTCGCGAAGAGCGTGCCGCCGGCAGCGCCGGCACCGCACCTGCACGCAGTGAAAGGGCTGGGGTGTACAAGCACCTGCTGACCGGGGTGTCGTTCATGTTGCCGATGGTGGTGGCAGGCGGGTTGCTGATCGCCCTGGCATACATGTTCGGGCTCGATGCCTACAAGGAGCCGGGCACCCTGGCCGCCGCCCTGCGCCAGATCGGCGAAGACGCCGCATTCAAGCTGATGGTGCCGCTGCTGGCCGGCTACATCGCCTATTCGATTGCCGACCGCCCGGGCCTGGCGCCGGGCATGATCGGCGGGCTGCTCGCCAGTTCGCTGGGCGCCGGCTTCATCGGCGGCATCGTCGCAGGCTTCGTGGCCGGCTACGCGGCCAAGGCGATCAGCCACTGGGTCCGCCTGCCCAGCAGCCTGGAGAGTCTCAAGCCGATCCTGATCATCCCGCTGCTGGCCAGCCTGTTCACCGGCCTGGTGATGATCTACGTGGTGGGCAAGCCGGTGGCCGGCATGCTCGATGGCCTGACGCATTTTCTCGACAGCATGGGCACTGCCAACGCGGTGCTGCTGGGCATACTGCTCGGCGCCATGATGTGCGTGGACCTGGGCGGGCCGGTGAACAAGGCCGCCTATGCCTTCTCGGTGGGCCTGCTGGCCAACCAGAGCATGGCGCCGATGGCCGCGACCATGGCCGCCGGCATGGTGCCGCCGATCGGCCTGGGCATCGCCACCTTCCTGGCGCGACGCAAGTTCGCCCAGAGCGAGCGCGAGGCCGGCAAGGCGGCGCTGGTGCTGGGCATGTGCTTCATTTCGGAGGGGGCGATCCCGTTCGCGGCCAAGGACCCGCTGCGGGTGATCCCCGCCAGCGTGGTCGGCGGTGCACTGGCCGGCGCGCTGTCGATGTATTTCGGTTGCAAGCTGATGTCGCCCCACGGCGGGCTGTTCGTGATGCTGATTCCGAACGCGATCAACCACGCCCTGCTGTACCTGCTGGCCATCGCCGCCGGCAGCCTGCTGACCGCTGTGGTGTACGCGGTGCTCAAGCGCAGGGACGTGGCCGAGCTGGCACTGGAGCCGGCCAAGGCCTGATCAGGGGCGTGGGCGCGGGTGCTTCTTGCGCAGCGGTTCGAGCAGGTCGGCCAGGCCGTTGTGGTCGACCTCGTGCATCAGCGCCAGCAGCCCGCCCAGTTCGCCCTTGGGAAAGCCCTGGCGGGCGAACCAGTTGAGGTAGTGGCCGGGCAGGTCGGCGATCAGCCGGCCCTGGTACTTGCCATAGGGCATTTCGCGGGTGACCAGCAGTTCGAGTGTCTCGGGAGTCATGGGCTCGGCGCAGCAGTGCAGGAAAGGCCCGACAATACATGCAATCTGCACGAGACCAAAGGTCCGTTCATGCAAAACGCTGCTTGGGGAAGGTTCAAAATTTTTATAAGTTGTTGATTTTAAAAGATTTAATTTTTACAGAAAAGCTGGCATGAACACTGCTCCTGTACTACGCAACCACCCTCATGCAAAGGAGCACTGTCATGACCAACGTGAACAAAGACGTTATTTCGGTTCTGAACAACCTCATCGAGTACAGCAAGGATGGCGAGAAGGGCTTCAAGACTTCTGCCGAGGATGCCAAGAACCCGGACCTGAAGGCGTTCTTCCTGCAGCGTGAAGGCGAATGCCGTAGCGCCGCCGCAGATCTGCAGCAGCACGTGCGTTCCCTGGGCGGCGACCCGGAAACCACCACCAGCCTCAGCGGTGACATGCACCGCGCATGGGTCAACCTCAAGTCTTCGCTGACCAGCAACGACGACAAGGCGGTGCTGGAAGAAGTGGAGCGCGGTGAAGACCACGCCCTCAAAGCCTACAAGGATGCCCTGGAAAAACTGGCCAAGCTGAATGTACCGGCAAGTGACCCGGCATATGCCCTGGTCGAGCGCCAGTACCATGGCGTGCAGCGCAACCATGACCAGGTCAAGGTGCTGCGCGACGCGGCCCGCGCACGTTCCTAACCGGCGTACACCTCTACCCGGTTGCGCCCGTTGCGCTTGGCGCAATACAGCGCATCGTCCGCACAGCCCAGCAAGGTCGAAAGATCCTGCTGGGCTTCTGGCGTCTGCAGGCCCACGCCAATGCTGACGGTCACCGGGTGCTGGTCGTCGCCGAACGGCGGCAGTGCCTCGACGCTGCTGCGGATACGTTCGGCCAGGGTCAGCACGCCGTTGAGGTCGGTCTCGGGCACGATCACCAGAAATTCCTCCCCGCCATATCGCGCGGCCAGGTCCGCCGGGCGGCGAATGCTGTGCGCGATCGTCGTCGCCACCTGGCGTAGCGCTTCGTCTCCGCCCTGGTGACCGTGGCGTTCATTGAACGCCTTGAAGTGGTCCACATCCACCATCAGTACCGCCAGCGGGCGCTGGCTGCGCTGGGCACGTGCCCATTCGCGGCGCAGTACCTGGTCGAGCTGACGACGGTTGGCCAGCCCCGTGAGGCTGTCGGTGGCTGCCAGTTCGGCCAGGCCCTGCTCGGCGCTGTGGCGCCTGCGCAATTCGCGCCCCAGCAGCAACGACAGCCAGAGGATGCCGATGCACAACAGGCCGGTAGCGATACTGACCACCAGTGCGGTGCGCCGCCACGAGCCATAGACCTCGTCGGTGGACAAGGCCACCACCACCAGCAGCGGCAGGTCGTCCACCCGTGAAAAGGTGTACAGGCGATGCTTGCCGTCCAGGCTCGAACGCGCGGTGAAGCTGCCGTTGCCCTGGGCCATTGCGCGCTTGAAGTTGGGTTGCTCGGACAAGTCGGCGCCGATCAGCGGGTCGCTGGGCAGCGAAGGGTGGCGGGCGAGCATCACGCCGTCGCTGTTGAACAGGTTGACGCTGCTGTCGCGGCCGATGTCCAGGCGCTGGAACAGCTCGCTGAAGTAGGCCAGGCGCAGGGCGCCTGACGCGATACCGGCGAAGGCCCCATCGGCATCGTTGATACGCCGGCTGAAACTGATGCACCAGTCCAGCTCGCCCAGGCGTGCCTTGAATGGCGGGCTGATGACCAGGCCCAGGCCCGGGTTGTCGCGATGGGCCTGGAACACCTTGCTGTCGGCAAAGTTGGCGCTGCGTGGCACCACGCTTGTGGAGTCGGCCGCCACGTTGCCGTTGCGGTCCAGCCACAGGATGTCGCCGCGTAACGGCACGGTGAAGGCCTGGTTGAACAGCAGTTGCTGGCGCAGCGGCGCGGCCACGCTGGCCAGCTCAGGGCGCTGGATGGCCCAGATCAGTCCGTGCAGCGACAGGTCGTAGAGCTCGACGTTGCGCACGATGTCGGTGTCGATCAACTGCACGATATTGCTGGCCGAGCGTGCGGCCGCCTGGCCCACGTTGGCTTTTTCGCGTACCAGCAGGAAGGTCACGATGGTGATGATGGCCAGAACCGCCAGGCAACTGCCCAGGTTAAGGATCAACTCCGGATGAGTCCTGTACAGGGTCGGGCGCTGGGGCGGAAGGCGCGAAGGCATGATGGAGGTGATTCGTACCGCTGTCGTTGAAAGGGCAGGTGCGAGGCGGCGGTATTCTAGGCGGGTGCAGATTGTCGGACAAGCTGTTGCTGGTGCCGATTGATGTACGGCATCTTGGGGCTATTTGCAGGAAAAGAGCCTGCATCCTGCAAGCTCTTTCGCGCATGGCGGTGGGATCAGAAGACGTTGAGCGGGTACTCGACGATCACGCGGTATTCGTCCACATCGTTGTCGACCTGGGCGTAGCCCTGGCTGCCACGGTGCGAGGCCCAGCGCAGCAGCACGCTGAGGTCCTTGAGGGAGCCTTGCTGGAAGACGTAGGCCAGGTCCATGTCGCGTTCCCAGTGGCGCGCATTGTCGCCGTCGGCGCTGTACCAGTTGCTGTAGCCGGCGCTGGCCGGGTCGACCTTGCTCAGGTCCAGCTTGCCGCGCGAGTACGACACGGCGGTGGTCAGGCCGGGCATGCCGACGCCGGCGAAGTCATAGGCGTACTTGAGTTTCCACGAACGCTCGCCAGGCCCGTTGAAGTCCGAGTACATCTGCGAGTTGTCCAGGTACACGCTGTCGCCCAGGGTGATGTAGTCGAACGGCGTGTTGCCGTTGACCCGCTGGTACACCGCAGTGACGGTATGGTTACCCACGCCGAGCGCCAGGTGCAGGCTGTAGGTGTTGTTGTCGATGCTGCCCAGCAGCGCATCGCCGGTGTCCTGGGTGTGGTAGTAGTGCAGGCCGGGGTTGAGGCTGACGCCGTCGGCGAGCTGCCAGGTGTAGTCCAGGTCCAGGTAGTACTGGTTCCACACGTCCTTGAGTTCGGCGGCGTACAGGCTGCTGGTAAAACCTTCGACCGGTGCCCAGGCTGCGCCGGCCCAGTTCAGGTGACGGCTTTCGCGGTCATCTGGCAGGTTGCCGTAGGTAGCGCCGATGCGCTTGTGGCCGCTCTGGTTGTAGAGCTTGGTGAAGCTGGCCTGGCCGCCTTCCAGTTGCAGCCCGTCGATGCTGTTGTTGGTCAGGCTGACGCCGCGGAAGGTCTGCGGCAGCATGCGCGTCTCGCCACCGGCGATCACCGGGTTGGTCAGGAACAGGTCGCCGGCACGCAGTACGGTGTCGAAGGCCTTGAGCTTGATGGCAGCGCCGGCATTGGAGAACGAATCCGGGGCCTTGCCCAGTTCGCCATCGTCCTTGTAGTGGTAGGGCAGGATGCTCGAACCCGCCGTACCGCCACCGCCGTCCAGCTTGAGGCCGAGCATGGCATGGGCATCCAGACCAAAGCCCACGGTGCCCTGGGTGAACCCGGACTCGAACTTGCCGATGAAGCCCTGGCCCCATTCACGGTTGTCGTGGTTGCCGCGCTGCAGCTGGTTGCGGTTGAGGTAGTAGTTGCGGCTGAGCACGTCGAGGTGCGCACCTTCGACGAAGCCTTCGGCCTCGTCGGCCTGGGCGTGCAGGGGCATCGTTGCAGCCAGCGCAACGAACAGCGGGGTCAAGCGAAACGCGTGGATCACCGGTGTGGACTCCTTGAGGTGAGGGATGCAGCTTTTTATTGTGCGAAGCGGTGTTTTCTTGTGAGGACACATCTCTGGCCGCAGAACCTTTTGTCCAGGCCAAAAAAAAGCCGCTGATAGCAGCGGCTTTGAAAGACGGCCACGCAGGCGAACACGTCGCCAGCGCAGCAGTCGAGGGAATAGGAGAGAGGCAGAGGCAGCGTATCAGCTGTCTTTGTCGGCACTCGCAGAACCTTTGGACGCGGTCTGCTCCAGGTTTTTGGCGTGGTCCTGCTGCTGGGCGAGGGCTTCGCGGCCTTGCTGCGCGGCAGCGGCGCGGGCGGCGTACTGCGCCACGAAAGCAGGGGACTCCTCGGCCATGGCCAGGGGCGAGAGCAATACGGACGACAGGACGAAAATACTGGCAATACCCATACTGTTGGACATTTGAAGCTACCTTCTTGCATAGCAAGCTATCTATTTGGTGTGGGTACGATAGTCCTCGGTGGGGGGTTGAAACAGAGGGGATTGGGCAATGCACTGTTGCATTTCGGGCAACAGTCGAGCGCAGCGTTTGGCCCATCGCGGGTCAAGCTCGCTCCCACAGGGTGTTCGCTGGCCCTTGTGGGAGCGGGCTTGACCCGCGATGGGGGCTTCAGGCCGGCAACAGAATCCCGAAGGTATTGGCCCCCGCCTGGCTGCGGGCAAACACGCTGCCGCCATGCATCAGCGCAATCGCCTTGACGATCGCCAGCCCCAGCCCATGGTTGCCCACGGCGCTGTTGCTGCGCGCGGCATCCACCCGGTAGAAGCGCTCGAACAGGCGAGGCAGGTGCACGGCCTCGATGGCCGGGCCCGGGTTGCTCACGGCAATGCATACCTGCTCGCCCTGACGCTCGATATGCACCTGGATCACCTGCTGGCGGGCCGTGTGCTGCACCGCATTGTTGAGCAGGTTGATCAGCGCCCGGCGCAACTGCGCCTTCTCGATGCGCGCCCGTGCATCGCCGCTGACCTGCACCCGTACCTGGGCGTCCTCGAGGATGTAGTCCAGGTAGTCCAGGGTGGTCGCCACTTCCTCGGCCAGCGAGCTGCTGGTCAGCGCGGTGGCCTTGTTGCCCTGGTCGGCACTGGCCAGGAACAGCATGTCGTTGACGATGCTGCGCAGCCGCTCCAGTTCCTCCAGGTTCGATTGCAGTACCTCGAAGTAATGTTCGGCGCTGCGACCGCGGGTCAGCGCCACCTGGGTCTGGCCGATCAGGTTGGTCAGGGGCGAGCGCAGCTCATGGGCCACGTCGGCATTGAACCCCTCCAGGCGTGAATAGGCCTGCTCGACCCGCTCCAGGGTGGCATTGAAGGTGCCGGCAAACTGTTGCAGCTCTGGCGGCAGGTCGGCCGCATACAGGCGTGCGCTCAGGTGCGGTGGCGCCAGTTGCTGGGCCTCGGCCGACAGCGCCCGCAGCGGGCGCAGGCCGATGCGCGCGGCCCAGTAGCCCAGGGCCGAGGCCAGCAGCACGCCGATCACCGCCAGGCTGATCAATGCCCCCAGCAGGGTGTGCTGGGTGTGCCAGAAGGTTTCGGTATCGATGCCGAGCAGAAAGCGCAGGGCAGGGCGCCGGTCTAGCGCCGGCAGCTCGCTCACCAGCACCTTGTACGGGTACGGCCGACCCTCCAGCTGCAGGTCGCGCATGCCCAGCGGGCCGGCGGCAAAGTCGCGTAGCGCGGCGTCGGGCTGGCCGTACTCGTAGTGCGCGTCGCCACTCACCACCCAGAAGCGGATACGCCGGTCTTCCTCGCCCAGCAGGTTGAGCTTGTTGGTGATCTTGGCCCAGTGCTCCCGGGTGCCATAGCGGGTCAGCGCCGATTCCAGCACGCTGTAGCGGGCGTCCAGCTCGGCCTCCGGCAGCAGGTCGAGGCTGCGGTCGACCTGTTTGTACAGGGCACCGCCGATCAGCAGGAACACGCCCAGCGCCACCAGGCTGAACAGCAGGCTCAGGCGCAGGGCGATGGAGTTAGTGCGCACGGCTTTCCAGTACATAGCCCATGCCTCGGATGGTGTGCAGCAGCTTGGTCTCGAACGGGCCGTCGAGCTTGGCGCGCAGGCGCTTGATGGCGACCTCCACCACGTTGGCGTCGCTGTCGAAGTTGATGTCCCACACCAGCTCGGCAATCGCGGTCTTGGACAGGATCTCGCCCTGGCGGCGCGCCAGCACGCTGAGCAGCGAGAACTCCTTGGCGGTCAGTTCCAGGCGCTGGCCGGCGCGGCTGGCCTTGCGGCTGATCAGGTCCACCCACAGGTCCGCGACCTGGATCTGCACCGGCTCGTGCCCGCCGCTGCGGCGGGTCAGCGCCTGCAGGCGCGCCACCAGTTCGAGGAACGAGAACGGCTTGCCCAGGTAGTCGTCGGCGCCTTCGCGCAGGCCGCGGATGCGGTCTTCGACGCGCTCGCGGGCGGTGAGCATGATCACCGGCGTCTGCTTGCGTGCACGCAGGGCGCGCAGTACGCCGTAGCCATCCAGGCCCGGCAGCATCACGTCGAGCACGATCACCGAGTAGTCGCCCTCGAGGGCCAGGTGCAGGCCCTCGATGCCGTCCGGGGCGAGGTCCACGGTAAAGCCTTGTTCGGTGAGGCCGCGATGCAGGTAGTCGGCGGTCTTCTGTTCGTCTTCGATAATCAGCACGCGCATGGTCGGCTCTCAGTTCTCGATCGGCCGGGCCGCCGGCAGGTCGTTGCGGCGGCGGTGGAACAGGCGCTCCAGGGCCAAGTATATGACCGGCGTGGTGAACAGTGTCAGCGCCTGGCTGACCAGCAGCCCGCCCACCACCGCGATGCCCAGCGGCTGGCGCAGCTCGGCCCCGGCCCCGGCGCCGAGCATCAGTGGCACCGCGCCCAGCAGGGCGGCCAGGGTGGTCATGATGATCGGACGAAAGCGCGTCAGGCACGCCTCGTGGATCGCCGCCTCTGGCGCAAGCCCGCGCTGGCGCTGGGCCTCCAGGGCAAAGTCGATGAGCAGGATGCCGTTCTTCTTGACGATGCCGATCAGCAGCACCACGCCGATCAGGCCCATGATGGTGAAGTCCTGGCCCATCAGCCACAGCAGCGCCAGTGCGCCAAGGCCCGCCGAAGGCAGGGTGGAGATGATGGTCAGCGGGTGCACGAAGCTCTCGTAGAGCACCCCCAGAATGATGTACACCGCCACCAGCGCGGCCAGGATCAACCACGGCTGGCTCGACAGCGAACTCTGGAAGGCCTGGGCCGCGCCCTGGAAGGTGCCGATGATCGAGGCCGGCATGCCCAGCTCGCGCTGGGTGCGTTCGAGGATGCTCACCGCATCGCCCAGGGCCACCCCCGGTGCCAGGTTGAACGACAGGTTGGCGGCCGGGAACAGCCCGTCGTGGCTGATCGACAGCGGCCCGGTGCTGGGCGCCGCGACCTTGGCCAGCGCTGCCAGCGGCACCATCTCGCCACTGAGGGGCGAGCGCAGGTAGAAGTAGGCCAGGCTCTCGGCCTTGCCACGCTGGCGTGCATCGATTTCCAGGATCACCTTGTACTGGTTGGTCTCGGTCTGGAACTCGCTGATCTGACGCTGGCCGAAGGCGTCGTACAGCGCCTGGTCGACGTCGGCGGTGGTCAGGCCGAAACGCGCGGCGGCCTGGCGGTCGATGTCGATGTGGGTCACGCTGGCGCCCAGCTGCAGGTCGTTGGACAGGTCGCGGAACGCCGGGTTGGCGTGCAGGCGTTCGGTCAGGCGCTGGGTCCACAGGTTGAGCGCCGGGCCGTCGTTGCTCTTGAGCACGTACTGGTACTGGCTGCGGCTGGGCCCAGAGCTGAGGTTGATGTCCTGCCCGGCCCGCAGGTACAGCACCAGGCCCGGCACCTGGGCGGCCTTGGGGCGCAGCCGGTCGATGAACTCGCTGGCCGACACGTCGCGCTGGGCAGGGTCCTTGAGGGCGATCCAGAAGCGCCCGTTGGCGATGGTCTGGTTGCTGCCGGTAACCCCCACCGAGTGCGAGAACGCGCGTACCGCAGGGTCGGCCTCGATGATCTTCGCCAGCGCCTGGTGCTTGCGCACCATGTCCGGGTACGACACGTCGGCTGCGGCCTCGGTGGTGCCGAGGATGAAGCCGGTGTCCTGCACCGGAAAGAAGCCCTTGGGAATGGCCACGTAGCCGCCGATGGCCAGGGCCAGGGTCACGAAGAACAGCCCGAGCATCAGCCGCTGGTGCGCCAGGGCCCTGACCAGCAGCCGATCGTAACCGGCCACCAGGCGCTCGCCGAAGGTCGGCGCGGCGTGCTCGGGGTGTTGCGGGCGGCGCATGAACAGCGCGCACAGGGTCGGCGCCAGGGTCAGCGAGACCACCACCGAAATCAGGATGGTGGAGGTGGCGGTGAGGGCGAACTCCTTGAACAGCCGCCCCACCACGCCCCCCATGAACAGCAGCGGGATGAACGCGGCCACCAGCGAGAAGCTGATCGAGACCACGGTGAAGCCGATTTCGCCGGCGCCCTTGAGGGCAGCCGTGCGGCTGTCGTCGCCGGCCTCCAGGTGCCGGTGGATGTTTTCCACCACCACGATGGCATCGTCCACCACAAACCCCACGGCGATGACGATGGCCACCAGGGTCAGGTTGTTCAGGCTGAAGCCGAACAGGTACATCAGCGCGAAGCTGGCCACCAGCGATACCCCCAGCACGCTGGAGACGATCAGCGTGGCCGACCACTGGCGCAGGAACAGCGCCATGACCGCGATCACCAGCAGCACGGCGATCAGCAGGGTGATCTCCACCTCGTGCAGCGAGGCGCGGATGGTCTGGGTGCGGTCGCTGAGCACCGACACCTGCACCGATGCCGGGAGCATTTCCTCCAGGTGCGGCAGCGCCTGCATGACCCGGTCCACGGTGTCGACGATGTTGGCCCCGGGCTGGCGGAACACCACCAGGTTGAGGCCTTCCTGGTCGCCGGACCAGGCTTTGACATAGGCGTTTTCGGCGCCGTTGATGACCGTGGCCACGTCCTTGAGGTGCACCGGGGCGCCGTCGCGGTAGGCGACGATGAGCTGGGCGTATTCATCGGGGTGGAACAACTGGTCGTTGGTGGCCAGGGTCGACACGCTGCTGTCGCCGTACAGCGCGCCCTTGGCCAGGTTGAGGCTGGTCTGCTGGATGGCCTGGCGCAGGTCGGCCAGGGTCAGGCCGATGGCGGCGAGTTTTTCCGGCTGGGCCTGCACGCGAATCGCCGGGCGCTGCTGGCCGGTGATGTTGACCAGCCCGACCCCGTCGATCTGGCTCAGCTGGCGTGCCAGCAGGGTTTCGGCGTAGTCGCTCAGTTCGTTGGCCGGCATCTGCGCGGAGCTGACGGTCATGATCAGCACCGGGCTGTCGGCCGGGTTGACCTTGCGCCAGGTGGGCAGGCTCGGCATGTCCTGGGGCAGGCGCGAGGAGGCGGTGTTGATCGCGGCCTGGACTTCCTGGGCGGCGGTGTCGATGTTCTTGTCGAGGGTGAACTGCAGGATCAGGCTGGTGGAGCCCAGTGCGCTGCTGGAGGTCATCTGGGTCATGCCGGGGATGGCGCTGAACTGCACCTCCAGCGGGGTGGCCACCGACGAGGCCATGGTCTCGGGGCTGGCGCCGGGCAGCTGCGCGCTGACCTGAATGGTGGGGAAGTCCGCCTCGGGCAGCGGTGCCACCGGCAACTGCGGGAACGCCACCACGCCCAGCAGCACCAGGGCGAAGGTCAGCAGCAGGGTGGCCACCGGGCGGTCGATGCACCACGCACTGATCGAGCTGCGCCCGCTCATGGCTGCACACCGCTGCCGGCAACATCGTCGCCGACGGGCGCGGCGGGCGGGGCTGCCAGCACCTCGACCCGGGCGCCGGGCCTGAGCCGCGACTGCCCGTCGGCCACCAGCGTGTCGTTGACCGCTACGCCGCTGATCACGTTGAGGTTGCTGTCCTGATACAGCACCTTGACCGGCACCACCGCGACCTTGTTGCCCTCGACGCGGTACACGAAGTGCTGGTCGATGCCCCGCTGCACCACGCCGGGGGGCACCACCAGCGCATCGCGCTGGATGCTGGTCTGGATCTTCAGGCTCACCAGTTGCCCCGGCCACAGGCGGGCCTGGGCATTGTCGAACGCGGCCTTGGCGCGCAGGGTGCCGGTGTTGGCGGCGATCTGGTTGTCGATCAGGCTCAGGTGCCCTTCACCCAGCAGCAGGCCGCCGCTGTCGCCGTTGCCTTCGAGGTAGGCACGGATCGGCGCCGGGGGTTCGGCGGCCACCAGCCCCTGCAGGGTCGGCAGCCATTGCTGCGGCACGGCGAACTCCACCGCAATGGGGTCGATCTGGGTCACGCTGAACAGGCCCTGGGCGTCGCTGGTGCGCACCAGATTGCCTTCGTCGATGTTGCGAATGCCCACCCGTCCGGTGACCGGCGAGCGGATCTGGGTATACGACAACTGCACCTTGGCCGCGGCGATCGCTGCCTGGTTGCCGAGGATGCTTGCCTTGAGCTGGTTGACGAGCGCCTGCTGCTGGTCGAGGGTCTGGCGCGAGATGCCATTGTCTTCGCTGAGCAGGCGGTAGCGCCTGAGGTCGACCTCGGCCACCTGCTGCTGGGCCTGGCTCTGGCCCAGTTGCGCCTGGGCCTGCTCGAGGCTGGCGCGGATGCTGCGGTCATCCAGGGTGGCCAGCAGGTCGCCGGCCTGCACCGACTGGCCCTCCTTGACCAGGATCCGGGTCAGCACGCCCTCCACCTGGGGGCGGATCTGCACGCTGTGCAGCGACTGCACCGCGCCGATGGCGCTGAGGTAGTGCGGCACATCCTGCTGCTGCACCTGGATCACACTGACCGGGGTGGCCACGGGCATGGCCGGTTGGCTGGCCGTGTGGCGACCGAAAGTCAGGTACAGCGCCAGGCCCAGCAGCAACGCTATCAGGCCGAAAAAAAACACTCGAGAGCTGGAAATTCGCATGCGTGCACGGCGCCAGGGCAGAAAAAGGAGGGCTGTCAGTAGGTTATAGCTGCTACTGGGGGTCAGCAGTGTGACGCCCACCTGTCAGCGCTGTCAGCTGGCAGATGGCCAAGTGCCAATAGTCTGCGCTGGATCAAGGTTTTACTAAATGTTGCCCCGTAGAGTCTCTCGCCCTGCCGCCCCTCCACCTATAAAAACGCGAGCGCTTTCGATGAAGAGCAATCTGCCTGTGACCGGCCGCAATGTAGATTACCCCGGTGACGCGAATATCCTTTCCACCACCGATCTGACCAGCGCCATTACCTATGCCAACGAGGATTTTCTCAAGGTCAGCGGGTTCGAGCGCGACGAGCTGATTGGCCAGTTGCACCATGTGGTACGCCATCCCGACATGCCTTCCCAGGCCTTTGCGCAGATGTGGCAGACCCTCAAGGCCGGCCGCTCGTGGATGGGGCTGGTGAAGAACCGCTGCAAGAATGGCGACCATTACTGGGTCAGCGCATTCGTGTCGCCGGTCACCAGCCAGGGCCAGACGGTGGAGTACCAGTCGGTGCGCACCAAGCCCACCCCGGCGCAGGTGGAGGCCGCCGAACGCTGCTATGCACGCTTGCGCCAGCAGCGCCCGTTGCCCTGGTGGCAACGCCTGCCGCGCCCTGGCCTGGCGTTGCAACTGGGGCTGGGCACAGGCCTGGTGCTGGCAGTGGTGCTGGGCACCAGCCGCCTGCTGTTGCCGACGCTGCCGTGGCAGTGGCTGCTGGAGCTGGTGGCCGCCGGTGGGCTCAGTGCGCTGCTGGTGTCGGTGCTGCTGCGCCCACTGGAACAACTACGGGTGCGGGCGCAGTCGATTGCCGACAACCCGTTGAGCCAGCAGCTGTATACCGGCAAGGCGGGCGCCGTGGGGCAGATCGAGTTCGCCCTGCTGATGCTCGAGGCGCAGATCGGGGCGGTGGTGGGGCGCATTGGCGACACCTCGCAGCGCCTGGCCGGCCACACCGCAGAGCTGGCCCAGCACCTGCAGCACAGCCACACCACCACGCTGGGCCAGCAAGGCGAGGCCGATCAGGTGGCGGCGGCAATCAACCAGATGACCACCAGCGTGGCCGAGGTGGCCAGCAATGCCCAGCAGGCTTCGGAGGCCGCCGAGCATGCCGAAGATGCCACCCAGAATGGTCACCAGCTGGTGGACCGCAGCCGCAGCAGCATCCTCGAACTGGCCAGCGCACTGAGCGCTGCCACCGAGGTTATCCACACCCTGGAAGGCCACAGCATGGAAATTTCCGGGGTGCTGTCGGTTATCCACAGCATCGCCGAGCAGACCAACCTGCTGGCACTGAACGCGGCCATCGAGGCGGCGCGGGCGGGGGATCAGGGGCGTGGCTTTGCGGTGGTCGCCGATGAGGTGCGCGGCCTGGCCAAGCGCACGGCCGAGTCCACCGGCGAAATCCAGCGCATGATCAGCGCCTTGCAGCGCGGCACCCGCGATGCGGTGCAGGCCATGCACGAGAGCCGCGAGCATGCCGGGCAGAGCGTCGAGCAGGCGCAGCAGGCGGCGGTGGCGCTGGACGGCATCAGCCAGCAGGTCAACCAGATCAGCGAGATGAGCCTGCAGATTGCTGCGGCGGTGGAGCAGCAGAGCCTGGTCAGCGAAGACATCAACCGCAACATCATCAGCATTCGCCAGGCCAGCGAAGAGAGCGTGGTGGCCGGTCAGCACGGGCATGCCAACGCCAGCGACGTGGCCGGCCTGGCCGAAGACCTCCGGCGCCTGGCCGAGGAGTTCTGGCAGCGCCGCTAGGCGCCGCTCAGAAACCGATGAAGCTGTAGTGGCCAGCCGATGTGCTGCACACCCGGGCGCCGGCCTGATGCAGTTGCTCGACCAGTGCCGGGTTTTCCACGTGCAGGGTCCAGGGCGCCAGCGCGGCGTTGCCCGGGGCATGCAGGGCGGCGTGCAGCGCCCCGGTGTCGGGCAGGTAGGCGGTGAAGCCGTTGCCCTTGAGCGCGCTGGTGGTGATGCCCAGTTGCTGGCAGATCTGCACCTTGGCGTGGATATCGTCGCGGTCGGCCTGGCGCGAGCGCTCGATCAGCTCGGCCAGTTGGCGGTCCATCAGTTGGCTGCCGTGGATCAGTACCGGACCGCGTTGCCAGGCTTCGGTCGGGCAGTCCTTGGCGTCGGGGCGCAACGGGATGTGCGGGTTGATTTCCATCGGGTAGATGCGGCACACCAGCGGCCGGCGCTCATAGATGCGGCACAGGTTGTCGGCATCCAGATTGCGGCAGGCGCCGGGGTTGAACGCGGCGAAGGTGATGGCCACGTGTGCCTGGGTACTGCCGCAGGGCACGGCGCAGGCACGGCGGGTGGCGTGCTCGCGCTGGGCGTCGGGCAGGCCCAGGCCGTTGGCCAGAAAGGCCTCCACCAGCACGATGAGCTGGCCGCCATCTGCCACCCAGTGGCGCGCTTCGTCGAGGGTCAGGGGAACGTGGTGGCCATTGCAGCATTTGCCACAGCCGGTGCAGTCGAACTGGAGTGAGGTTGCAGCGCTGGTCACGGTTTGGCGGGGGTCCATTCGGTGATGAAGGCAGTCTTGCGCTGCTTGTCGAACAGGCACAGCTCGCTGCCTTTCTGGTTCTTCATGTGCTTTTGCGGGTAGTGGCCGCTGATCAGCAGGGCACTGTAGCCGACGCGGTGGTCGAACTCGGCCGGCTTGCTGGCGGGCCGGGCATCCTTGAACTGGCTGGCGGCGAGGCAGGCCCTGGTCAGGGCTTGTTCGTGGTCGGCCCAGGCCTGGTCGCTGGAGGCATGGGCGCCGAGGCTGAACAGGGCCAGCAGGGCGAAGGTGAGGGCTTTCATGATGGGCGGCTCATGAGGGGAGAGGCCGCTGATTATGCCAGAGCATCGGTTTTTGCAGGAGCGGGAGCGTTTCAGCGTTTGTCCGGTTTTTTTCGCCGGCAAGGCCGGCTCCTACAAGGGTACGCGGTGCCTGTAGGAGCCGGCCTTGCCGGCGAAGGGGGCCAGCTCAGCGCTCGGCGAAAGCCACCGCCCGCGCGGCCACGATCAGGCAATCGGTGAGTTCCGGCGAGGAGAACTTGGTCAGCACCGCGTTCGCCCCTGCCAGCCGGGCTTTCTCGCTGTTCATCGCGCTGTCCAGCGAGGTATGCAGCAGTACATAGAGGTGCTGGAAGTCAGGCGTTTCGCGCAGCGTGCGGGTGAAGGCGTAGCCGTCCATCTCGGACATCTCGATGTCCGAGACCACTACGTTGATCTCCCGGTCGGTGCCCTGCAGCTCCAGCAGGGTGTCGATGGCATCCTTGGCGCTCTTGGCGGTGTGGCATTCCAGCCCCAGGCCGCGCAGGGTCAGCACCGACTGGTGGAGTGCCACATGGCTGTCATCGACCACCAGTATGTTGGTGGCCTGCAGAACGGCGGCGTCTTCGGGGTTCAGCTCGCTGCTGCTCACTTCACGCGGCGGCGGCGCAATGCCGTGAATGACCTTTTCGATGTCCAGCACCTGCACCAGCGTGCCGTCCACCTGGGTTACCCCGGTGATGAATGCCTTGCTGCTCGACCCGTAGGGCGGCGGCTTGATGTCGGTACTCAGGCAATGCACGATGCGGCTTACCGCCTGCACGTGCAGGCCCTGCTTGGAGCGGCTGATGTCGGTGACGATCAGGCAGCCGCCGTTGGGGTCTTCCAGCGGGCGCTCGCCGATGGCGCGCGACAGGTCGATGACCGACAGCGAGTTGCCCCGCAGGGTGGCCACGCCTTTGACGTGCGGGTGCGATTCCGGGAGCTTGGTCAGGGGCGGGCAAGGGATGATCTCGCTGACCTTGAGCAGGTTGATTGCCATCAGCTTGCCGCTGCGCAGGGTGAACAGCAGCAGCGACAGCGAGTCGGCGCGGGCATTTTGCGAGGCCATAGGCACCTTCAGGGCAAAGAGAATAAGGGATCTGCCGGGTTATCGACCCGAGCACGCCAGGCTTTAATCCGCCACTGCACTTCAGCGTAGCCCCAGTCGGCGGGCCAGGCGGCTGAGGTTGGCGCGGTCCAGGCCCAGCTCGCGCGCGGCACTGGCCCAGTTGTGCTGGTGGCGCTCCAGGCAGGCCTCGATCAGCTGGCGCTGGTACAGGTCCAGGGCCTGGCGCAGGTCGGTGCCGGGCGGTGGTGGCAGTGGCGCCGCCACGCTGGGCGCTGCCCCCGGGCCGGCGCCGGGCAGGTCGAAGTCGCGGGCCTCCAGGGTGAGGATCTTCGGCCGCTCGGGGTGCTGGCCCAGCGCCTTGAGCGACGAGCGGCCGATCAGGTGCTCCAGTTCGCGCACATTGCCCGGCCAGTCGTACGCCAGCAGCGCGGCCTGGGCATCGCTGCTCAGGCGCAGGCTGTTCAGGCCCATGCGCGAGCGGTTCTGCTCCAGGAAGTAGCCACTGAGCAGCAGCACGTCGCGCCCGCGCTCGCGCAGCGCCGGCACCCGCAGCGGGTACACGCTCAGGCGGTGGTAGAAGTCGGCGCGGTAGCGCCCGGCACGCACTTCCTCGGCCAGGTCGCGGTTGGTGGCGGCAATCAGGCGCACATCCACCTGGTGCTCCTGGTCCGAGCCCAGGCGCTGCAGCTGTCCGCTTTGCAGCACGCGCAGCAACTTGGCCTGCACGGCCAGCGACAGTTCGCCCACTTCGTCGAGAAACAGTGTGCCGCCGTTGGCCAGCTCGAACTTGCCGCGTCGCTCGCCCACCGCGCCGGTGAAGGCGCCGCGCACATGGCCGAACAGCTCGCTCTCGACCAGGGTGTCGGGCAAGGCGGCACAGTTGAGGCTGATCATCGGCTTGTCGGCACGCGCCGACTGCTGGTGGATGGCCTGGGCCACCAGCTCCTTGCCGACTCCGGTTTCACCGGTGACCAGTACGGTCAGGTCGCTGCCGGCGACCAGGCGGATCTCTTCGAGCAGGTGCTTGTGGGCCTTGCTCTGGCCGATCAGTTCCTGGTGCTGCTGGCCGCTGGCCTGGCGGTAGATCTCGGCGCGCTGGTGTTCGTCTTCGGCGCGCAGGGCCAGGCGTTCGATACGTTGCGCCACGTTGACCGTGGCGGCGGCCAGGCTGGCGAAGGCCTGCAGGGCGTCCAGCTCGACCTGCTGGAAGCGCTCCGGGGCCAGCGCATCGAGGGTGATCAGGCCCCAGGGCCGTTCGTCGACGAACAGCGGGCAGCCCATGCAGTCGTGTACCTCCAGGTGCTGGTGCAGGCCCTCGACCAGGCCGTCGTAGGGGTCGGGCAGCTGGCTGTCGCTGGCAAAGCGGGTCGGCTCGCTGCGGCTGAGCAGGGCGGCGAAGCGCGGGTGTTCGCTGACCTTGAAGCGCCGGCCCAGGGTGTCGGGGCTCAGGCCGTCCACCGCCAGGGGGACCAGCCATTCGCCATCCAGGCGCAGCAGCGCGGCGGCGTCGCATGGCAACAGGGCGCGCATGGCTTCGAGCAGGCGACGGTAGCGTTCGCGTTCGGGCAGCTCGCGAGACAGGTCGCTGACCAGGGGCAGCAGTGCGGTAAGCAGGGATTTTGCGGTCATGATGACTCCTTCGAGTCTTTATGACTCTAGCAGGGCTGTGGTCAATTTGACTCAAAAATATTCAAGCTATTGATTTATATGGATTTAATAGTTGGCACGAAAGCTGAAACAACCCGGGCAGATTATCCAGAAGCCATAAGGCCCGGGAGTTACCCATGCTCAATGCCCAAGATCGTGCCATCGTCAAAGCCACCGTTCCGCTGCTGGAAAGCGGCGGCGAGGCGCTGACCACGCATTTCTACAAACTGATGCTCAGCGAATACCCCGAGGTGCGTCCGTTGTTCAACCAGGCCAACCAGGCCAGCGGCGACCAGCCGCGGGCGCTGGCCAATGGCGTACTGATGTATGCACGCCATATCGACCAGCTCGAGCAACTGGGCGGCCTGGTGAACCAGATCATCAACAAGCACGTGGCGCTGCAGATCCTGCCCGAGCATTACCCGATCGTCGGCGCCTGCCTGCTGCGTGCCATCGAAGAGGTGCTCGGCAAGGAGATCGCCACCCCCGAGGTCATCGCGGCCTGGGGCGCGGCCTACCAGCAACTGGCCGATATCCTGATCGGCGCCGAAGAGGGCCTGTACCAGCAGAAGGCCCAGGCGCCGGGTGGCTGGCGCGGTGCGCGGGCGTTCCGGCTGGCGGCGCGGGTGCAGGAGAGCAGCGAGATCGTCTCGTTCCACTTCGCCCCGCTCGATGGCGGCCCGGTCCTCAAGGGCGAGCCCGGCCAGTACCTGGGCCTGAAGGTGCAGATCGATGGCCAGGAGCACCGGCGCAACTATTCATTGTCGGCGCTGGGTGACGGCCGCGAGTACCGCATCAGCGTCAAGCGCGAGGCGGGCGGCAAGGTGTCCAACTACCTGCATGAGCAACTGCAGGTGGGCGATACCCTGGAGCTGTTCCCGCCGGCGGGCGAGTTCACCCTGAGCGCCAGCGACAAGCCGCTGGTGCTGATCAGCGGCGGGGTAGGGATCACCCCGACCCTGGCGATGCTCGACGCGGCCCTGGCCAGCGGTCGCCTGGTGCACTTCATTCATTGCGCGCGCAACGGTGCTGTGCATGCGTTTCGCGACTGGGTGGACGAACGCGCGGCGCGTCATCCGCAGCTCAAGCGCTTCTATTGCTACGCCGAGGATGACGGGGTGAGCCTGCCGGCCGACGCCGTGGGGCTGCTGAGCCAGGATCAACTGGCGCAGTGGCTGCCGGTCGAGCGTGACCTGGACGCGTACTTCCTGGGGCCCAAGGGCTTCATGGCGGCGATCAGGCGTCAGCTCAAGGCCCTGGGGGTGCCGGAGCAGCAGAGCCGCTACGAGTTCTTCGGGCCGGCGGCAGCACTCGAGTAAGGGCCGGGGCCTGTTCGCCGGCAATGCCGGCGCCTGCAGGTGCACGCATGTGCTGTGGGCGCCGGCTAAGCTGCCGACCTTAATCTTCTTTTAATCGGTTTAACCTTCACTCCCTGTGGTCATGGTCGGCGTGTAGAATTGCGCCCAGGCTTGAGCCACCTATCTAGTGAAGGGAACGGGAATGAACGATCTAACGCAGCGCCTGAATCGGGAACGGCGCTTTCTGGTACTGCTGGGCGCCATCTGCCTGGCGCTGATCGGCGGTGCCCTGTACATGCAGATCGTGCTGGGCGAGGCACCATGTCCACTGTGCATCCTGCAGCGCTATGCATTGCTGTTCATCGCCCTGTTCGCCTTCATCGGTGCGGCCATGCCCGGGCGGCGCAGCCTCACGCTGTTCGAGGCCCTGGTGGTGCTGAGCGCCATCGGCGGCATTGCTGCAGCGGGCAACCACGCCTACATTCTGGCCAACCCGGCCGTCAGTTGCGGCATCGACCCCCTGCAGCCGATCGTCGACGGCCTGCCGCTGGCCTCGGTGCTGCCGCTGGTGTTCCAGGTGGATGGTTTCTGCTCGACGCCGTACCCGCCGGTGCTGGGGCTGTCGCTGGCGCAATGGGCGCTGCTGGCCTTCGTGCTGACCGCCGTGCTGGTGCCGCTGGGCATCTACCGCAACCGTCGCCAGCGTTAGACAAAAGTCCCGTGTCGAGGCAAGTGCGCAGGGCTTGAGAATTTTCCGAAGAAGTCGCCTCCAGGTTGACCTGGATCAAGTCCCAACCCTTGCGGTACGGGCATTTCAGGGCTACAGCCAGGGGTGCGACAAACTGTCGCGAAATTGATTTTTGCTGCGCTATTGTTACGTTTTCTGTAAAGGACTGTTGCTCAATAAGTCATAGTCATGGCCATGTTACGTCACTACAATCGCCCCCAATTTCCGTTCGGCACCGCTTGCGAGTTGCAGGATTAAAGGAGCTCCGGCCCCTTTCGTGACTCTGACGAGCATCGCCTGCGGCGATGCCGGGCTGACCCCCCTCCCGTGATTTTCCGCACCAAATGGAATTGGTCTGTAAACAGGCCTGATTGCCTACGAAGTCAAAACAATAAGCACCGTTGCACACCGGTTCTGCCGAGCAGCCGCAGCTGAATTCCGGCGTGACCGTATTCGATCCCATAAATGCTGACGCTTGGCAGGACGAAGTGTTGGCGACCAAAACACAAATTGCATTGAAGCAAGCTGCTCTAGAGGTCGTGAGATGAGTAAAAAGCGTTACCCCAGACTGTTTGGCATTCTGCCCTTTTTAGGCATGCTTTTACTCAGTGGGTGCAACTGGACCCTGCTCGACCCGAAGGGCCAGGTCGGCATTGAGCAAAGGAACCTGATCCTGATCGCTACCGGCCTGATGTTGCTGGTGGTGATTCCTGTCATTTTCATGACGATCGCGTTCGCGTGGAAGTATCGCGCCTCCAACAAGGCTGCCACCTACACCCCTGACTGGTCGCACTCGACCAAGATCGAAGTGGCCGTATGGTCCATCCCGGTGCTGATCATCATCGCCCTGGGTTATGTCACCTACCTCTCCACCCACAAGCTGGACCCGTACCGTCCACTGGATTCCGACGTGAAGCCGGTGCAGATCGACGTGGTCGCGCTGGACTGGAAATGGCTGTTCATCTACCCGGAACAGGGTATTGCCACGGTCAACAAGATCGTCTTCCCGGCCAACACCCCGGTCAATTTCCGCGTGACCTCCGACGCCGTGATGAACTCGTTCTTCATCCCGGGCCTGGGCGGCCAGATCTACGCGATGGCGGGCATGACCACCAAGCTGCACCTGATTGCCAACCAGAACGCCGAGTTCGACGGGATCTCCGCCAACTACAGCGGTGCCGGCTTCACCGGCATGAAGTTCAAGGCGATCGCCACGTCCCAGGAAGATTTCGAGGCGTGGGTCAACGAGGTCAAGCAGTCGCCGCAACAACTGGACAAGGCCACCTACGAGGCTCTGGCCAAACCTAGCGAAAACAACCCGGTTGCGCTCTACAGCGTGGCCCCGGAAAACATGTTCCAGTCCATCGTCGACAAGTACGAGGGCATGAACCGTGGCAAGCCGGTGGTGCACGAGAAGAAAGAGCACAAAGAAGCGGCCGAAGCGATGGACGTGAGTATGCATTCAGCTGCTGGGGCAGAGGAGTAAAAGATGTTCGGTAAACTTAGTCTGGACGCGATCCCGTATCACGAGCCGATAGTCATGGTGACCCTCGCCATGATCGCGCTCGGCGGTCTCGCGTTGGTTGCTGCAATCACCTATTTCCGCAAGTGGACCTACTTGTGGACCGAGTGGCTGACGTCGGTCGACCACAAGAAGATCGGGGTGATGTACATCATCGTCGCGATGGTCATGCTGCTGCGCGGCTTTGCCGACGCCATCATGATGCGTACCCAGCTGGCCATGGCCACTGGCGGCGCCGAGGGCTATCTGCCTCCTGAACACTATGACCAGATCTTCACCGCTCACGGTGTGATCATGATCATCTTCATGGCGATGCCGTTCTTCACCGGCCTGATGAACCTGGCCCTGCCTCTGCAGATCGGTGCACGTGACGTTGCCTTCCCGTTCCTCAACTCCCTGAGCTTCTGGCTGCTGGTGTCCGGCGTTGCGCTGGTCAACATCTCCCTGGGCGTGGGCGAGTTCGCCAAGACCGGCTGGGTGGCCTATCCACCGCTGGCGGGTATCCAGTACAGCCCTGGGGTCGGTGTCGACTACTACATCTGGGCGCTACAGATATCCGGATTGGGGACAACGCTGACCGGTGTCAACTTCCTGGCCACCGTGCTGAAAATGCGCGCCCCTGGCATGAAGCTGATGGACATGCCGATCTTCACCTGGACCTGCACCTGGGCCAACATCCTGATCGTGGCTTCGTTCCCGATCCTGACCGCGACCCTGGCACTGCTGACCGTTGACCGTTATCTGGACTTCCACATTTTCACCAACGAGCTTGGTGGGAACCCGATGATGTACGTCAACCTGTTCTGGGCATGGGGTCACCCTGAGGTGTACATCCTGATCCTGCCGGCGTTCGGCGTGTTCTCGGAAGTCATCTCGACCTTTACCGGCAAGCGCCTGTTCGGTCACAAGTCGATGATCTACGCCTCGGGTGCGATCTCGGTTCTGGGCTTCGGCGTATGGCTGCACCACTTCTTCACCATGGGTTCGGGCGCCAGCGTCAACACCTTCTTCGGTCTGGCGACCATGCTCATTTCGATCCCGACCGGGGTCAAGCTGTTCAACTGGCTGTTCACGATCTACCAGGGCCGTCTGCGCTTCACCGCGCCAGTGCTGTGGACCCTGGGCTTCATGGTGACCTTCTCGATCGGCGGCATGACCGGCGTACTGCTGGCCGTACCTGGTGCTGACTTCGTGCTGCACAACAGCCTGTTCGTGATCGCTCACTTCCACAACGTGATCATCGGTGGTGCGGTGTTCGGCTACATTGCCGGCTTCGCCTTCTGGTTCCCGAAAGCCTTCGGTTTCACCCTGAACGAGAAGTGGGGCAAGGCTGCCTTCTGGTTCTGGATCTCCGGTTTCTACGTGGCCTTCATGCCGCTGTACGCACTGGGCTTCATGGGCATGACCCGTCGTCTGAACCACTCGGACAACCCTGCCTGGGAACCGTACCTGTACGTGGCCGTGGTCGGTGCCGTGCTGATCCTGTTCGGTATCGCCTGCCAGCTGATCCAGCTGTACGTGTCGATCCGCGATCGCAAGGACAACATGGACGTCACTGGCGACCCATGGAATGCGCATACCCTGGAATGGTCGACCTCGTCGCCACCGCCGTTCTACAACTTCGCCACCATGCCGGAAAAAGTCGGCCTGGACGCATGGACCGAAGCCAAGCGCGCCGGTATCGCCTACAAGGCTCCGGCCCAGTACGCACCGATCCACATGCCGAACAACACCGCTACCGGTCTGTACATGGGCGCGCTGTTGACCGTCTTCGGTTTCGCCACCATCTGGCACATCTGGTGGTTGGCCGCGGTCGGCCTGATCGGCACCATCGCTGTCTTCGTTGCTCACGCTGCGCGTGACGACCAGGGCTACATGGTTCCTGCCGAGGAAGTGGCACGTATCGAAGGTGAGCGTCTGAAGCACCTCGGTCTGGCTACCGGCTCGCCAGTCGGTGCGCCTGTCGAATCGTTTGAACGGGTTTAATCAATGTCCAGTCATGTAATCAATGCTGATGCTGCTCATGGTCACGACCATGGGCACGAAGAACACCACGACTCGGGCCAGATGACCGTATTCGGTTTCTGGCTGTACCTGATGACCGACTGCATCCTGTTTGCGTCGATCTTCGCAGCCTACGCGGTGCTGTCCGGCAACTTTGCCGGCGGCCCGTCGGGTCACGACATCTTCGAATTGCCGTATGTACTGGCTGAAACCGCGCTGCTGCTGTTCTCCAGTATCACCTTCGGCTTCGCCATGCTGCAGATGTACAAGGGCAACAAGAACGGTGTACTGGCCTGGCTGGCAGTCACCTTCCTGCTCGGCCTTGGCTTCATCGTCATGGAAGTCAACGAGTTCCACCTGCTGATCAGCGAAGGCTTCGGCCCGCAGCGCAGCGGCTTCCTGTCGGGCTTCTTCGCCCTGGTCGGCACCCACGGTCTGCACGTGACCGGTGGTCTGATCTGGATGGCCGTGATGATGTACCAGATCCAGAAGAAGGGCATCACCGGTTCGGCCAAGACCCGCATGGGTTGCCTGAGCCTGTTCTGGCACTTCCTGGACGTGGTCTGGATCTGCGTATTCACCGTTGTCTATCTGCTGGGGGTTCTGTAAATGGCTAACGCACATAACGAGCACGCCGAGGGCAGCCACGGCAGCGTGAAGTCGTACGCAATCGGCTTCGTACTGTCGGTGATCCTGACGCTGATCCCGTTCGGTCTGGTGATGTACCCGACCTTGCCCAAAGACATGACCGTACTGATCGTGGTGGCCTTCGCGGTCATCCAGATCGTCGTGCACCTGTACTACTTCCTGCACCTGGACCGTTCGCCAGAGCAGCGTGAGAACGTCAGCGCCTTCCTGTTCACCGGGTTGGTCATTGCACTGTTGGTCGGCCTGTCGCTGTGGATCATGTTCAGCATCCACACCAGCATGATGGCGAAGTGAGGTAAGACGGCATGTCCTTTAAGCACTTTATCCAAATCACCAAACCGGGGATCATTTTCGGTAACGTGCTTTCTGTGGCAGGCGGTTTCTTCCTTGCCGCGCAAGGGCATGTGGACTTCATGCTGTTCCTGGCCACGGTGATCGGCACTTCGCTGGTGGTGGCGTCCGGTTGCGTGTTCAACAACTGCATCGACCGTGACATCGACATCAAGATGGAGCGCACCAAGAACCGTGTGATGGTTCAAGGGCAGGTCTCGCTGAAGATCGCGCTGGCCTACGCCACCCTGCTCGGGGTGGCCGGGCTTGGCCTGCTGTACGTGCAGGCCAATGCCCTGGCAGCGTTGTTCGGCCTGATCGGGTTCATCATCTACGTGGGTTTCTACAGCCTGTACCTGAAGCGCAAATCGGTGCACGGCACCCTGGTAGGCAGCCTGTCCGGTGCCATGCCTCCGGTGATCGGCTACTGCGCCGTGAGCAACAGCTTCGACCTGGCTGCGTTGACCCTGCTGGTGATGTTCAGCCTGTGGCAGATGCCGCATTCCTATGCGATCGCGATCTTCCGCTTCAACGACTACCTGGCGGCCTCGATTCCGGTACTGCCGGTCAAGCGTGGCATCCTGGTGGCCAAGAAACACATCCTCTGGTACATCGTGGCGTTCCTGGCAGCGACCCTGATGCTGACCATCGGTGGTTATGCCGGCATGAGCTACATGGCTGTTGCGGCGGCGATGGGCATGTACTGGTTGTACATGGCCTGGACCGGCTACAAGGCTGTGGATGATCGCCTGTGGGCGCGCAAGCTGTTCGTGTTTTCCATCTTCACCATCACTGCGTTGAGCGTGATGATGTCGTTGGACACCAAGGTGCCGACCGAGCTGCTGCTGACCTACGCGCATTGATCTGATGTGTTGAAAGAGACCCCGGGCCGAAAGGTGCCGGGGTTTTTTTTGCCCTTCAGAAACGGCTTCGCTCCCGCTCCCGCTCTTGCTCTTGCTCTTGCTCTTGCTCTTGCTTTTGCTTTTGCTTTTGATCTTTCCGTCCTTCAGGAGGCCGAATGGAGCCCGCGTGTAGTGGGGTGTAGGGCCATGGATGGCCCGGAAAGTGCCGACGGGCAGGGACGCCCGTGCGGCGCGGCCCCACGGAGCGTGGGTGGAATGAGGGGACCCGTAGCGAAGCGTAGGGCCGGATGCTGGACGGAGCGGTTTTGCTTACTTTTTCCAAGAAAAAAGTAAGCCGCTGTAAGAGCGGAAGGGGCCCTAAATGTCGATATCCATGCTGGATAAGCACATGATTGTCGATTTTCATGTCGGTGTGATTATCCGACATGGATAGCGCTGCGAGCGGCGCCTTCCGCTCTTACAGCGGGTCACTTTTGGCAAACGCCCCAAAAGTAACCAAAAAGGCTGGGCCCTGCATACGGCCCTACGCTTCGCTCCGGGTCCCCTCGCTCCGCACCTGCTCCGGGGGCCGCGCCGCACGGGCGTCCCTGCCCGTCGGCACTTTCCGGGCCATCCATGGCCCTACACCCCACTACGCAGGCGCTCCACTCGGCCTCCTGAAGGGCCAGAAGATCAAAAGCAGATCAAAAGCAGATCAAAAACCAGAGCAAGATCACCAGCCGGAGCAAGGCCTCTGGATCGGTGCGTGCCAACGGCCGGCAATCCCTCCCACCCGGGCACCACTCCCCGCTGAACACGCAACCCCCGGCATTGCTAGCGTGACGGCTTCCCACCCCAAGGAGCACACCGCCATGAGCATTCTGACCGTTTACTTCTGCGGCACCGGATCGCACCGTTTCGATGACCAGAACCCCAATTTCTGGAACGGCGAACTGGTCGCCACGCTTGCTTCCAACGACCAGAGCCGCGAGTTCGCCAACTGGATCGCCATCGACGGCCCGGGCAGCGGCAACCTGCAGGCCGATGACCTGTTCATCGAAAACAAGGAATACGGCCTCACCGGCACCCTGTTCGGCGCCGGCTGGGAGCAGAACGTGGCCCACGCCCTGCAGGTCATCAAGGGCTCCTGCACCTGGCAGCGCGAAAAACTCACAGAGCAGGACTACAACCGCCTGAAGTCAGCCGGCGTGCCGATCGAGGACGTGAAGAAGGAGGGTTCCTGGTTCTGGCGCCAGTACGACTATGGCGACCGCGGCGTGACCCCGCAGCAACTCCAGGAAGGCATCATCCGCATGCACCGCAAGGACGGCCTGATTCCCGATCAGGTCAACATCGTGGGCTGGAGCCGCGGCGGCATCAGTGCCCACATGCTCGCCAACGCCATGGCCGACGACCCGCAACTGGCCCACGTGCCGGTGAACATCTTTGCCATCGACCCCGTGCCCGGGATCAACAACCTGCAGCCACACCGCCTGCACCTGCGCACCAACGTGAAGGAGTACGTGGGTTTCTTTTCTCGCGACGAGCGCTCCAAGGGCTTCGCCTGCGTCATCCCGTCCACCTATCCCGATACCCGTGTCCACATCTTTCCGCTGCCAGGACGCCACGCCACGCTGGTGGGCAATGCCTCGGCCGATGGCGCCAGTGCCGGCAACGAGCTGCCCGACCCGGGCCTGATCGTGCGCCATTTTGCCGAAACCTGCCTGACCCGCTGGGGCGTGACGCTGCAAAAACGCCTTGAGCTGAGCGAAGGGCAGGTGGCCGACTACCTGGATGCCATGGACCGCGACGATGCCCGCTACAGGGCCATGCGCAAGCACTCCTACACGCTGCTGAGCGAGTCCGAAGGGGAGCATCGGCTGGTCCACCAGGGCGATATGCGCAAGGCTTTCAGCTTCGTGCGCGGGGCCCACATGGCGCCGGAGGAGGGCCTGGATGTGGGGAGCTGGCGCTCGCTGTCGTTCGAGCGTCTGTGCTGACACCCCGGCATCGGTCGCGGCCGCGCTGCGCGGCCCGCGATCGAATCCACTTTACAGGCATTGCCTGCAGGCACTATCTTCTGCCTCGGCCACCGCAGTGGCCAACGTCGCTCGGACGGTTCCGGGCGCTTACGTCCTCGAGGTAACCATGGCTGACCAAGGTTCGCCGCGCCGCTTTGCGCGCATAGATCGTCTCCCCCCCTACGTATTCAACATCACCGCCGAACTCAAGATGGCCGCGCGCCGTCGTGGCGAAGACATCATCGACCTGAGCATGGGCAACCCCGACGGGGCCACGCCGCCGCACATCGTCGAGAAGCTGGTACAGGTCGCCCAGCGCGAAGACACCCACGGCTACTCCACCTCGCGCGGTATCCCGCGCCTGCGCCGGGCCATCTCGCACTGGTACAAGGACCGCTACGACGTCGAGATCGACCCCGAGTCCGAAGCCATTGTCACCATCGGCTCCAAGGAGGGCCTGGCCCACCTGATGCTGGCCACCCTGGACCACGGCGATACCGTGCTGGTGCCCAACCCCAGCTACCCGATCCACATCTACGGCGCGGTGATCGCCGGGGCCCAGGTGCGTTCGGTGCCGCTGGTGCCCGGCGTGGACTTCTTCAACGAGCTGGAACGGGCGATCCGCGAGTCGATCCCCAAGCCCAAGATGATGATCCTGGGGTTCCCCTCCAACCCCACCGCGCAGTGCGTGGAGCTGGACTTCTTCGAGCGGGTGGTGGCACTGGCCAAGCAGTACGACGTGCTGGTGATCCACGACCTGGCCTATGCCGACATCGTCTACGACGGCTGGAAGGCCCCGTCGATCATGCAGGTGCCGGGTGCCAAGGACATCGCCGTGGAGTTCTTCACGCTGTCCAAGAGCTACAACATGGCCGGCTGGCGGATCGGCTTCATGGTCGGCAACCCGGAGCTGGTCAACGCCCTGGCGCGAATCAAGAGCTACCACGACTACGGCACCTTCACGCCGTTGCAGGTGGCGGCGATCGCGGCGCTCGAAGGCGACCAGCAGTGCGTGCGCGACATCGCCGAGCAGTACCGCCAGCGGCGCAACATGCTGGTCAAGGGCCTGCACGAGACCGGCTGGATGGTCGAGAACCCCAAGGCCTCGATGTACGTGTGGGCCAAGATCCCCGAGCAGTATGCGCACCTGGGTTCTTTGGAGTTCGCCAAGAAGCTGCTGGCCGAAGCCAAGGTATGCGTGTCGCCGGGCATCGGCTTTGGCGACTATGGCGATGACCATGTGCGCTTTGCCCTGATCGAGAACCAGGACCGCATTCGCCAGGCGGTGCGCGGCATCCGCCAGATGTTCCGTGCCGATGGCATCGAGGCGCCGAAGGCGGCCAGGGCTTCACGCACGTCGTGATGCACCTCGCCGGCAAGGCCTGCTCCCGTAGGAGCCGGCCTTGCCGGCGAAGGGCGCGACACCGCCTTCCGTCGGCCGCCCATATTTCTTTCACTGCCCCCCTTTTCAACGCCACGCCGAAGCATAGAATGATCGTCGGGTTTCTCCCTCCAACGATACTTCTCCCCCCATCCCAAATCATGTCCGAAAACAATCCTTGTTTGACTTGCGGTGCCTGCTGCGCGTATTTCCGTGTGTCCTTTTTCTGGGGTGAATGCACCTCGGCCGGGGGTGTCGTGCCTGATGAACTGGTGGTGCAGATCAACCCGACCCGGGTGGCGATGATCGGCACCGACGCCAAGCCGTGTCGCTGCATAGGGCTTGAAGGCGAGATCGGCAAGAGCGTCAGCTGTTCGCTCTATGCCCAGCGCTCCAGCCCCTGCCGCGAGTTCGATGCCGCCTGGGTCAATGGCCAGCCCAACGACGACTGCAACGCGGCGCGGGCCGCCCACGGCCTGCCCCCTCTGGAAGCCAACGAGCCGTTCTGGCCCGCCGAAGACCCGGAGGTGGCCTGACCGTTCGTCGGTTGGCTGACGCTGTAAGTTTGACGAGGCCCTGTATTCACGGGGCCCATTGCCAAAGTATTAACACCATTTGACGTAACGCCTTTGCGCAAGGGCTCCGGGAAAGCGGCTACATATTCCAGCACTGGAATCGTAGTCGCCAAGGTCAGGCATTTCGACGTTAGTGTGTGTAGTTTCCACGGCGTACCCGTCGCACGCATTCAAGGAACGAACTGCCTGATCCACGAAGGAGTCGCCCGTGGACAGACGTGCCGTCAAGCTTGCCCCCGCCCGTATTCGCCCCTTGTCGCTGGCCGTGAGCCTGGCCACCGCGGGAATCGCTTTCGGCCTGTTCAGTGCAACGGCCAGTGCCGCCTGTACCCCGCTGATCCCCGGTGCGGGCGCGACGGTCACCTGCACCCCGGGGTTGAACGGCAACGTCACTTCCTCCGCCAACAACCTGACCCTTAACCTGAGCAATGGCTCGCAGATCAACGCGCCGTTGCTCGGCACGGCAGTCAACCTGACCGGCAACAACGTCACCCTGAACAACTCGGGCACCATCGACCCCGCATTCCTCGGGATCCTGAGCGGGCTCAGCTCCGGGATCAAGGTCGGCAACTCGGCGGCCAGCACGGTCAGCATCACCAACTTCAGCGGTGGCGTGATCAAGGGCACCACCGGTGTGCTCAGTGCCAGCCTGCTCAACCTCAACGGCCTGGCCCTGAGCGTGCAGAACGGCAACGGTGGCGTTACCACGCTGGTCAACGACGGCACCATCGGTTCATCGAACATTGTCGGCGTCAGCGTGCTGGCTCCAGACGCCCCGGTGGTGGCGGTGTATGGCGGCGGCAGCGTGAACATGACCAACACCGGCACCATCATCGGTCGCGTGGCGTTCCAGGCATCAGGCACTGCCACCGGCAATACCTTCACCAACAGTGGCGCGATCAGTGGCGGCGTGTCGATGGGGGCGAACTCCACCAACCGCTTCAACGCAATCACAGGTTCCAGTGTCAGTAGCGGGGGAGGTGTAGGCGTCGACCTGGGCATCGCCGGCATCAACCTGCTGTATGCGCCTAGCGGCAAGGTCGACGGCGGTGCCGGCGGCAGCAACACCCTGGCCCTGCAGAACGCCATCGGCGGGGGCACCGGTACCGGCGGCACGGGCACGCTTTCGGCCAGCAACTACATCAACTTCAACAACCTGCTCGTGCAGAGCGGCACCTGGACACTCTCCGGCGCGTTGCTCGGGGTCACCAGCACCAGCCTCAACGGCGGCTCGCTGGTGTTCGACGACGCCTCGACCTTCGGCACCGGCACCATCGCGGCCAACGGTGGCGCGCTGGGTGCGGGCGCGGCCAACCTGTCGCTGGCCAACGCCGTCACCCTCGGTGCCGGCGGGCTCGGCATCATCGGCGACAACAACCTGACCCTCACCGGCATCGTCAGCGGTAGCGGCGCCTTGACCAAGACAGGCGCCGGCACCCTGGGCCTGAGCGGGGCCAATACCTATACCGGCGGCACCTTCCTCAATGCTGGCGTACTGTCGCTCGCCAACGCTGCGGCCCTGGGCACCGGCAGCCTGAGCGTTACCGGGGCCGGCAGCCTGCAGGGCTCGGTACCGCTGGTGCTGAGCAACGCCGTGCAGCTGTCGGCAGCGCTGAGCCTGCCCGGCAGCAATGCGCTGACCCTGGGCGGTGTGGTCAGCGGCACCGGCTCGCTGAACAAGACCGGCAGCGGCGACCTGACCCTGGCCGCCAGCAACACCTACAGCGGCGGTACCACGCTGGGCGCCGGCAAGCTGATCCTCGGCAATGCCGCCGCGCTGGGGGGCGGTACATTGACTGCGGCCGCCGGCACCAGCCTGGACACCAGCAGTGCGATGACCCTGGCCAACGCCATCAGCCTGGGCGGTGCGCTGACCCTCACCGGCAGCAACAACCTGACCCTCGGCGGCGTCATCGGCGGCAATGGCAGCCTGGTCAAGAACGGCACCACCAACCTCAACCTCACGGGCACCAACACCTTCACCGGCGGCCTGCTGCTCAACGGCGGCAGCCTGACCGTGGGCAACGGCGCGGCGCTGGGTACCGGCGCGCTGACCCTGGGCGCCAATGCCAGCCTGGACGCCAGCAGCGCAGTCAACCTCAACAACGCCGTGGTGCTCGGCGCCAACACGCTGAGCCTGCTGGGCACCAGCGCGACCACCCTGGGGGGCGTGGTCAGCGGTACCGGCGGGCTGATCAAGAACGGTGCGGCCGACCTCACCCTGGGCGTGGCCAATACCTTCGGCGGCGGCGGCGTGCAGTTGCAGGCCGGCAAGCTGATCGTCGGCAACAACACGGCGCTGGGTACCGGCACGCTGGCCGTGGCCGATGGCACCACGCTGGACAGCA
Organism: Pseudomonas sp. UBA7500; assembly: GCF_002478435.1. Classification (NCBI taxonomy): domain Bacteria; kingdom Pseudomonadati; phylum Pseudomonadota; class Gammaproteobacteria; order Pseudomonadales; family Pseudomonadaceae; genus Pseudomonas; species Pseudomonas sp. UBA7500. The sequence continues at coordinate 177,315 of NZ_DLNW01000006.1, forward strand.
CCAGCTCGGTTGCCCTGGCCAATGCCATCAGCCTGGGCGGCAACCTGACCCTGGCCGGCAGCAATGCCCTCACGCTCGGCGGCGTGGTGTCGGGCAGCGGCGGGCTGGTCAAGAACGGCGCCGCGCTGCTCACGCTCAACGGCAACAACAGCTTCCAGGGCGGTGTGACGCTCAATGCCGGCGGCCTGATGGTGGGCGCGGCCAACGCCCTGGGCAGCGGCGCCCTGAACACCACGGGCACCGCCAGCCTGGATGCGAGCGTGGCACTCAGCCTGGCCAACGCGGTCAACCTTGGCGCCGACCTGACCGTCGGCGGCACGGCCAATCTTGGCCTGGGCGGCCCGATCAGTGGCGCGGGCGGCGTGATCAAGAACGGCGCGGCCGACCTGACCCTTGCCGGCAACAACACCTACGTGGGCAATACCCGGCTCAACGCCGGCAAGCTGGTGCTCGGCAGCAGCACGGCGCTGGGGCAGGGCGCACTGATCGCGGCGGACGGTACCCGCCTTGACGCCGCCCCGGGCGTGACCCTGGGCAACGCCCTCACGCTCAACGGCGCGCTGACCCTCGACGGCAGCAACGACCTGGCCTTGCAAGGCCTGATCAGCGGCAATGGCAGCCTGATCAAGAACGGCACCACCAACCTGACCCTCAGCGGCAACAACACCTTCCTCGGCGGTACCACCCTGAACGCCGGTACCCTGACCCTGGCCAGTGCCGCAGCGCTGGGCACCGGCGCCCTGACTGTCGGCGGCGCGGCGAGCCTTGCCAACAGTTCACCGCTGGTACTGGCCAATGCCGTGGTCCTCAATGGCGTGCTGACCCTGCCGGGCACCAGCAACCTGACCCTGAACGGCGTCATCAGCGGCGCCTCGGGCCTGAGCAAGAACGGTGCGGCCAACCTGACGCTGGGCGCTGCCAATACCTTCGGTGGCGGCGTGGCGCTCAATGCCGGCACGCTGATCCTGGGCAACAACACCGCACTGGGCACCGGTACGCTGGCTGCTGCCGGCAACACCTCGCTGGACGCCACCAACGCCCTGACGGTGGGCAATGCCGTGACCCTGGCCGGCAACCTCAACCTGCTGGGCAGCAACACCCTCAACCTCGGCGGCGTGATCAGCGGCGCAGGCGGCCTGACCAAGGCCGGCGGTGCCGACCTGACCCTGAGCGGTGCCAACACCTTCAGCGGCGCCACCAACCTGAACGCCGGCAAATTGATCGTCGGCAGCAACACCGCGCTGGGCACCGGCGTGCTGAACGCAGCCGGCAACACCCAACTGGAGGCCAGCACGGCGGTCAGCCTGGCCAACCTGGTCAACCTGGCCGGCAACCTGGGCATCGGTGGGGCCGCGAACCTGACGCTCAACGGCGTGGTGGGCGGCACCGGCAGCCTGACCAAGACGGGCACGGCCACCCTCGGCCTGAACGCGGCCAATACCTATCAAGGCGGTACCAACCTCAATGGCGGCGGCCTCAGCCTTGGCAACAACCAGGCACTGGGCAGCGGCGTACTGAACGTGGGCGGCGCTGCCACGCTCGACAACAGCGTGGCGCTCAACCTGGCCAACCAGGTGAACCTGAACGCCAACCTGAGCGTTGTCGGCAGCAATGACCTGACCCTGGGCGGTGTGATCGCCGGGGCCGGCCAATTGATCAAGAATGGTGCCGCCACCCTGACCCTCAATGGTCTCAACACCTTCACCGGCGGGACCTTGCTCAATGCCGGCGCGCTGGTGCTGGGCAATGCCTCGGCGCTGGGCAATGGCGCACTGAACGTGACCGGTGCGGCCAGCCTCGACAACAGCGCCAGCTTCGCCTTGGCCAACGCGATCAACCTGGGTGCCAACCTGACCCTGGCCGGCAGCAACGACCTGACCCTGGGCGGCGTGATCAGCGGCGCCGCCGGGCTGGTCAAGAACGGGGCGAGCAACCTGACCCTCAATGGCGTCAACACCTTCCAGGGCGGCACCGTGCTCAATGCCGGCGGCCTGACCCTGGGCAATGCCAATGCCCTGGGCACCGGCGCGTTGACCGTGGCCGGCAACGCCAGCCTGGACAACAGCGCCAGCTTCGCACTGGGTAACAACCTGATACTCAATGCCGACCTGAGCCTGGCGGGCAACAACGACCTGAGCCTGGGCGGGGTGATCAGCGGCACCGGTGGCCTGATCAAGAATGGCCTGGCCGACCTGACCCTGAGCGGCAACAACACTTTCAGCGGCGCGGTCAACGTGCTCAACGGCAGCCTGACCACGGTCGGTGCCGGCGCGCTGGGCAATGCCTCGGCGGTGAACGTGGGGCTGGGCGCCAGCCTCAACCTGGGCAACAGCAGCAGCCTTGCCAGCCTCACCGGCAGCGGCAGCGTGAACCTGGGGGCCGGTACCAACCTGAGCGTGGGCGCGGGGGATGCCAGCAGCGTGTTCACCGGCGGCCTGGCCGGGGCCGGTGGCCTGATCAAGGTCGGCGGCGGCAGCCTGGAACTGGCCGGCAACAACGGCCTGCTGAGCGGTACCACCCAGGTCAATGGCGGCACCCTGAACGTCACCGGTTCGCTGGGCAGCAACCTGGTGCAGGTCAATACCGGCGCCACCCTCACCAGTACCGGCACCGGCAGCGTGCTGGGCGCGGTGACCATCGCCGATGGCGGCCACCTGGCGGCCAACAGCGGCAGCAGCCTGACCCTGGGCTCGCTGGTGCTCAACGCCAACTCCAACCTGGACGTGGGCCTTGGTTCGCCGGCTACCGGCGGCAATGCGCTGATCAAGGTCAACGGCAACCTGACCCTGGACGGCACCCTCAATGTCAGCGACATCGGCGGCTTTGGCACCGGTATCTACAGCCTGATCAACTACACCGGCCAGCTCACCGACAACGGCCTGGTGATCGGCAGCATTCCCGGCAGCGTGCAGCTGGGCGACCTGCAGGTACAGACCTCGATCGGCAGCCAGGTCAACCTGCTGGTCGGTGGCGCCAATGGCAGCGTGTTGTTCTGGGACGGCACCGGCCTGGTCGGCAACGGCGTGATCCAGGGCGGCAACGGCACCTGGGATGCCCTGAGTACCAACTGGACCACGGTCAACGGCACCGGCAACCGTGACTGGAGCAGCAACTTCGCGGTATTCCAGGGCGCCGCAGGCGACGTGCTGGTCAATGGCGCGCAGTCGATCACCGGCCTGCAGTTCGTCACCGATGGCTACCGCCTGCTCAATGGCGTGACCGGCCAGCTGAACCTGGTCAATGGCAGCAATGGCGCCACCACGGTGCGTGTCGATCCGGGTGTGACCGCCACGGTTGGTGTCGCCCTGGGCGGCAGCGGCCTGCTGAGCAAGGTCGACAGCGGCACGCTGGTGCTAAACGCCAGCAACAGCTACAGCGGCGGCACCGCCCTCAATGGCGGCACCCTGGTGGTAGGCAACAACCTGGCGCTGGGCAGCGGTGCGCTGACTGCTGCCAACGGCACCACGCTGGACAGCAACGCCAGCATCGCCCTGGGCAACAGCGTCAACCTGCTCGGCGGCCTGACGGTGGCCGGCAGCAACGATCTGGCCCTGAACGGCAGCATCAACGGCGCCGGCAACCTGACCAAGAACGGCGCTGCCACGCTCACCCTGGGCGGCGCCAACAGCTACACCGGCGGCACCACCCTGGCCGCTGGCCGGCTGCTGCTTGGCAATGACCTGGCCCTGGGCACAGGCGCGCTGCACGTGACCGCTGCCAGCAGCCTGGCAGGCACTACCACGACCAACCTGGCCAACGCCATCGACCTGGGCGCCAACCTGACCCTCGACGGCCTCAACGCCATGACCCTCAACGGCATCGTCAGCGGCAGCGGTGCCCTGAACAAGACCGGCACGGGCAACCTGACCCTCAATGGTGCCAACACCTACCAGGGCGGCACCAGCGTCGGCGGCGGCACCCTCACCCTGGGCAATGGTGCGGCACTGGGCAGTGGTGCGCTGAACGTCACCGGCGCGTCCAGCCTGGCGACCAGCACCCCGCTGAGCCTGGCCAACGCGATCAACCTGGGCGCCGACCTGACCCTGCCGGGCACCAGCAACCTGGTGCTCAATGGCGTGATCGGCGGCAGCAGCGGGCTGGTCAAGAACGGTTCGGCCAGCCTGACCCTCAATGGCAACAACACCTATCAGGGCAGCACCAGCCTCGCCGGCGGCACCCTGATCGTCGGCAGCAACACCGCACTGGGCACCAGCACGCTCACTGCACAGGCCGGCACGTCACTGGACGCCAGCAGCGCCGTGACCCTGGGCAATGCCATCGGCCTGCTCGGCGGCCTGACGGTGGTCGGCAGCAACGACCTGACCCTTGCCGGCAACCTCACCGGCAGCGGCGGGCTGAGCAAGAATGGTGGCGCGACGCTCACCCTGTCGGGCAGCAACACCCACCTGGGCAACACCTTGCTCAATGGCGGCCGCCTGGTCCTGGGCAGTGACCAGGCGCTGGGCCTGGGTAGCCTGGTGGCAGCAGGCGGCACCACGCTGGACAGCAGCCTGGATGTCACCGTGCTCAACGCCGTATCGCTGGCCGGCAACCTGACCGTTGGCGGCACCCACGACATCACCCTGGGCGGCCAGGTCAACGGTGCCGGCAGCCTCACCAAGAATGGCGCGGGCAACCTGACCCTGACCGGTGCCAACGCCTGGCAGGGCGGCACCACCCTGAACGCCGGCACCCTCACCGTGGGCAATGCGCTGGCGCTGGGCAACGGCGGCCTCAGCGTGGGCGGGGCGTCCACCCTGGCCAGCAGCGCTGCGGTGAACCTGGCCAACGCGGTCAACCTGGGCGCCAACCTGACGGTCGCCGGCAACACCGACCTGGGCCTGACGGGCGTGGTCAGCGGCACTGGCGGGCTGATCAAGACCGGTGGCGGCAACCTCGCCCTCACCGGTGCCAACACCTACAGCGGCGGCACCACCCTGAATGCCGGCACCCTCACCGTAGGCAACGCCACCGCACTGGGCAGCGGCGCGCTGACGGTCGGCGGCGCCTCCACCCTGGCCAGCAACACCGCGCTGAACCTGGGCAACGCCATCGGCCTGAATGCCGACCTGACCGTCGCCAACAGCGCCGGCCTGACCCTGGGCGGCGACATCAGCGGTGCGGGCGGCCTGATCAAGACCGGCACCGGGGTGCTGACCCTGGGCGGCAACAATACCTACCAGGGCGGTACCGCGCTCAATGCCGGCGGCTTGCTGCTGACCTCGGCCACGGCGCTGGGCAGTGGCACCCTGACCGCCGCCGGCGCCACCACGCTGGACACCAGCACCGCGCTGACCCTGGACAATGCCCTGGTACTGACCGGCAACCTGACCCTGCTCGGCGCGCAGAACCTGGCCCTGACGGGCGCGATCAGCGGCGCGGGCGGCTTGGTCAAGACCGGCGCCAGCGACCTGACCCTGAGCGGCGCCAACACCTACAGCGGCGACACCCTGCTGGGCGCCGGCCGCTTGATCGTGGGCAGCGACAGCGCACTGGGCGTCGGTACCCTGCGCACCAGCAACAACACCATCCTCGATGCCAGCACGGCGGTGACGCTGGGCAATGCGCTGAACATCGTCGGCAACCTGAACGTCGGCGGCAGCAACGACCTGACCCTGAACGGCGTGATCGACGGCCCCGGCGACCTGACCAAGAACGGCGCTGCGACCCTCACCCTCAACGGCAGCAACACCTACAGCGGCGAGACCATCCTCACCGCCGGCACCCTGGTGCTGGGCAATAACAATGCGCTGGGCACCGGGGTGCTGTCGGTCACCGGCAACTCGAGCCTGAGCAGCGGCAACAGCGCCGTGGTGGTGAACAACGGCATCGGCCTCAATGCCAACCTCACCGTCAACGGCAGCAACGACTTCGGCCTGGGCGGCGTGATCAGCGGCAACGGCCAACTGATCAAGACCGGTAGCGGCAACCTGACCCTGAGCGGCACCAACACCTACTCCGGTGGTACCAGCCTGGGCGGCGGCACCCTGACCGTCACCAATGGCGCTGCGCTGGGCAGCGGCGCACTGAGCGCGACGGGCACCAGCACCCTGGGCAATACCCAGGCTGTCACGCTGCTGAATGCCATCGCGGTCAATGGCGACCTGACCCTGGACACGGCCGCCAACCTGACCCTGGGTGGGGTTATCAGTGGCTCGGGCAACCTGATCAAGAGCGGCGCCCAGGAACTGGTGGTGTTCGGCAACAACACCTTCAGCGGCACACTCGATATCACCCAGGGCATGCTGACCACCTTGAATAGCAACGCCCTGGGCAATGTCGCCAGTGTCAACCTGGGCAGCGGCACCGACCTGAACCTGAACGGCAACACCAGCATCGGTGCACTCACCGGCAGCGGCACCACCAATATCGGCCTGGGCAGCACGCTGAGCCTGGGCAGTACCAACCTGGACAGCGTCTTCGCCGGTGCCCTGGTCGGCAGCGGCGGCTTGAACAAGGTCGGCACCGGCGTGCTGGAACTTGCCGGCATCAGCAACCTGGGCGGCGCCAGCCAGGTCAGCGGCGGTACCTTGAACGTGTCGGGCGCCCTGAACGGGGGGAACCTGACGGTCAATTCCGGCGCGACCCTGACCGGCAGCGGCAGCGTGGGCGGGCTGACCACCATCGTCAACGGCGGCCACCTGGCCGGCACCAGCGGCACCCAGCTCAGCTTCGGCTCGCTGGCGCTGGCGCCCAACGCCAGCATCGACGTCGCACTCGGCTCGCCCGTCACCGGCGGTACCTCGTTGTTCAGTGTTGCCGGCAACCTGACCCTGGGTGGCACGCTCAACATCACCGATGACGGCGGCTTCGGCAATGGTATCTATCGCCTGTTCGATTACGGCTCGCTGACCAACAACGGGTTGGTGCTGGGCAGCCTGCCGGGCAGCGTCACGCCCGGCGAGCTGCAACTGCAAACCGCGATTACCGGCCAGGTCAACGTGCTGGTCAACTCGCCCAACCTGATCGTGCAGTTCTGGGATGGGGCGGGCACTGTCCCCGATGGCGTGGTGCAGGGCGGCAGCGGCACCTGGAACAGCACCACCACCAACTGGACCGACCTCAACGGCACCGTCAACGACGTCTGGCAGGGGCAGTTCGCGGTGTTCCAGGGCGCTGCGGGCGGCGTGGTCACGGTCGAAGGTGGCCAGGCCGTCAATGCCCTGCAGTTCATCACCGACGGCTACCAGCTGGTCGCCGGCAGTGGCGGCGTGCTCAACGCCGTCAACGGCAACAGTGGCAGCTTTGCGGTACGGGTCGACCCGAACGTGACCGCCACCCTGGACCTGCCGGTCAATGGCAGCGCGACCCTGGCCAAGCTCGACAGCGGCACGCTGGTGCTCAACGGCGCCAACGGCTACACCGGCGGTACGCAGCTCAATGGCGGCACCCTGGTGGTCGGCAATGACGGCGCGCTGGGCAGCGGCACGCTGACTGCGGCCAATGGCACCACCCTGGACAGCAACAAGGCGGTGAGCCTGGCCAACACCATCGGCCTGCTCGGCCAACTGAGCATTGCCGGCAGCAACGCACTGACGCTGGAAGGTGACATCAGCGGCACCGGCGGCCTGCTCAAGGCGGGCGGCGCCAGCCTGACGCTCAACGGCGACAACAGCTACACCGGCCCTACCGCCCTGAATGCCGGCACGCTGGTACTGGGCAGTGACACCGCACTGGGCGTCGGCGCCCTCAACGCGGCCGCGGGCACGCAACTGGACAGCAGCAGCGCGCTGGCGCTGGCCAACACCTTCAACCTGAGCGGCAACCTGACGCTGCTCGGCAGCAACGACCTGACCCTCAATGGCCTGGTCAACGGCGCCGGCAGCCTCACCAAGCAGGGCAGCGGCAGCCTCACGCTCAATGGTGCCAACGGTTTCACGGGCGGTACCGTACTGCAGAGCGGCACCCTGAATGTCGGCAACGCCGGGGCGCTGGGCAGTGGTGCGCTCACCGTCAGTGGCGCCTCCAGCCTGGTCAATGGCAGTGCGCTGTCGCTGGCCAATGCCATCGTGCTCAACGCCGGCCTGACCCTGCCGGGCAGCAACAACCTCACCCTGGGCGGCGTCATCAGTGGCACGGGCAGCCTGAACCACACCGGCAGCGGCGGTCTGACCCTCACCGGGGTGAACACCTACAGCGGCGGCACCCAGCTGGGTGCCGGCAACCTGACGCTGGGCAACGGCTCGGCGCTGGGCAGCGGTGCCCTGAGTGTCAGCGGCACCTCCACCCTGACCACCACCAGCGCCATGACCCTGGCCAACGCGGTGGATGTGGGCGGCACGCTCAACGTGGCGGGTACCAACAACCTGACCCTGGCCGGCGTGCTCAGCGGTGCGGGCACCCTGAACAAGAACGGTGCGGCCAACCTCACCCTCAGCGGCAACAACAGCTTCAGCGGCATCCTCAACATTCTCTCCGGCAGCCTCAGCACGGTGGGCAGCGGTGCACTCGGCAACCCGGCCGAGCTCAACCTGGGCAACGGCGCCAGCCTCAACCTGGGCGGCACCACCAACCTGGGCGAGCTCAGCGGCAGCGGCACCGTGAACGTGGGCGCCGGTACCGGCCTGCAAGTGGGCGAGGGCACGTTCGGCGGGGTGCTCAGCGGCACCGGTACGCTGGAAAAGACCGGCACCGGCACGCTGACCCTGGGCGGTGGCAATACCTTGAGCGGGGCCACCACCGTCAGCGGCGGCAGCCTCATCGTCAATGGCAGCCTGGCCAGCAGCACGGTCACGGTGAACAGCGGCAGCACCCTGGGCGGCACCGGCAGCCTCGGCGGCGCGCTGACCGTCGCCGACGGCGGGCACCTGTCGCTGCGCAGCGGCGATACCCTGAGCGTCGGCTCGCTGGTACTGGGCGCGGACGCCAACCTGGATGCGGCCCTGGGCGCCCCTGTGGTGGGTACCCCGGCGCTGATCAACGTGGGCGGCAACCTGACCCTGGACGGCAAGCTCAATGTCACCGACCTGGGCGGGTTCGGTGCGGGCGTGTATCGCCTGATCGACTACAGCGGCGCGCTGACCAACAACGGCCTGGCCATCGGCAGCGTGCCCAATGGGGTCATCGCGGGCGATCTGGATGTGCAGACCGCCGTCAACAACCAGGTCAACCTGGTGGTGGGCGGCAGCAACAACAACGTGCTGTTCTGGGACGGCAGCCAGACCGTCGGCAATGGATCGGTCGACGGCGGCGCCGGTGTCTGGAGCGTCGGCGGCACCAACTGGACCGATGCCAACGGAGCGCTCAACCAGGCCTGGAACGGCACCTTCGCGGTGTTCCAGGGCACGGGCGGCGCGGTGACCGTCGATGGTGTGCAGACCGTCAACGGCCTGCAGTTCCTCGACAATGGCTACGTGCTGAGCGGTGACGCGCTGAACCTCACCAACGGTGCCCAGGGCACCGGCAACGTGCGTATCGGCAACGGCGTGAGCGCCACACTGAACGTGGACATCAACGGCAGCGGCACCCTGGCCAAGCTCGAAGGCGGCACCCTGGTGCTCAACGGCAACAACGGCTATACCGGCGGCACCCAGCTCAACGGCGGCACGTTGGTGGTGGGCAGCAACACCGCCCTGGGCAGCGGTGCGCTGACGGCTGCCGACGGCACCACGCTGGATGCCAACCAGGCCGTGACCCTGGGCAACGCCGTGACGCTCGGCGGTGCGCTGACCATCGCGGGCAGCAATGACCTTGATCTCACCAACCTCGTCAGCGGCAGCGGCAGCCTGGTGAAGAACGGTACGGCCGACCTGACCCTGGCCGGCGCCAACACCTACCAGGGCGGTACGCGCCTCAATGCCGGCAGCCTGACCCTGGGCGACAACGCTGCACTGGGCAGCGGCGCGCTCACGGTGGGTGGCACTGCGCAGCTGGACGGCACGCTTGACCTGCAACTGGGCAACGCCGTCAGCCTGGCCTCGCAACTGACCCTGGGCGGCAGCCACGACCTGACCCTGAACGGGGTGATCAGCGGCAACGGCAGCCTGGTGAAAAACGGCAATGGCGCACTGCTGCTGAGCGGTGCCAACACCTACAGCGGCGGCAGCACCTTCAACGCCGGCAGCGTGCAGGGCAATACCAGCAGCCTGCAGGGCGCGATCCTCAACAACGCCGCGCTGACCTTCGAACAGGCCAGCAACGGTACCTACACCGGCAACCTCACCGGCAGCGGCACGTTGATCAAGAACGGCAGCGGGCAACTGCTGATGACCGGCAACAGCGGCTTCACCGGCGCCACCACGGTCAACGCCGGCAGCCTGCTGGTCAACGGCAGCCTGGCCAGTGCCACGGTGCAGGTCAACAACGGGGCGACCCTGGGCGGCAGCGGCAACTACGCCGGCACGGTCAACCTGGCCAGCGGTGCGACCCTGGCGGCGGGCAGCGGCGCCACGCCACTCAAGGTCGGCGCGCTCAACCTGGATGCCGGCAGCAATGTCGACCTGGCGCTCGGGCAGGCATCGGCCTCGACCACCGTGGTCAAGGTGGCGGGCGACCTGACCCTTGATGGCACGCTCAACATCAGCAATGCCGGTGGCTTCGGCAGCGGCGTTTACCAGCTGTTCAGCTACGGAGGCAACCTGACCGACAACGGCCTGCTGTTCGGCCTGCTGCCAGGCGGCACCTTGCCAGGCCAACTGACCCTGCAGACGGCCATCGCCCAGCAGATCAACCTGGTGGTGCAGGGCGCCGGTGGCGCACTGCAGTTCTGGAACGGCGGCAAGACCAACGCCGACGGCACCATCGGTGGCGGCAGCGGCACCTGGGGCAACGGCACCAACTGGACCGACGTCAACGGCAACCTGAGCGAAACCTGGGATGCGCAGTTCGGCGTGTTCGGTGGCCAGGCGGGGACCGTCACCGTGGCCGGCAACCAGTCCTTCACCGGCCTGCAGTTCCTCAGCGGCGGCTACCAGTTGGTGGCCGGCAGCGGCGGCAGCCTGACACCGGTCAATGCAGCCAATGGCGACCTGGCCGCCGTGCGCGTGAACACCGGCGACAGCACGCAGATCTCGGCGCCGCTGGTGGGCGCGGGCGGTATCGAAAAACTCGACGCAGGCACGCTGATCCTGAGCGGCGCCAACACCTACACCGGCGGCACCAGGGTCAGCGGCGGTACGCTGGTGGGCAACACCACCAGCCTGCAGGGCAACATCGTCGACAACGCCAGCCTGGTGTTCCAGCAGGACACCGACGGCCGCTTCAACGGTGTGCTCAGCGGCACCGGCAACACCGTCAAGCAGGGTAGCGGCAGCCTGCTGCTGACCGGCAACCAGCCGTTCAGCGGCAACCTGGCGGTCAACCAGGGCCTGCTGCTGGTGGGCAATGCGGCCAACCCGGGCACGGTGCTCGGGGCCAAGGTCACGGTGGGGGCCGGTGCCGCACTGAGCGGCAACGGCAGCGTGGGCTCGCTGGTCAACAACGGTGTGGTGCAGCCTGACCCGGCCAGTGGGCTCAAGGTCGGCGGCAACTTCACCAACGCCCCGGGCGGCACCCTGCAGGTGGTGGTCGGCAACCCCGCCAGCAGCGGCCTGACCGTGGGCGGCACGGCCAACCTGGGCGGCAGCCTGGTGGTGCTGAACTCGGCACCGGCCTCGGGCAACGCGCAGTACACCGTGGTGACTGCCGGCGGCGGGGTGAACGGCACCTTCACCACCGTGCAGTTGCCGGATACGCCGTTCTACGACACCACCCTCAACTACGGCAGCAACCAGGTCGGCGTCACCATCAGCCGCAACGGCACCAGCCTCGGCGATGTGGCTTCGACCCCCAACCAGCAGGCCGTGGCCGGCGCACTGGGCAGCAGCGAGGCACCGGCGGCGGTACTGGGCGCGGTCATGGCGCAGAACCGTGGTGGCGTTCAGGCGGCGCTGGACAGCCTGTCGGGCGAGATCCATGCCAGTACCGCCAGTGCGCTGATCGAAGACTCGCGCTACGTGCGCGAAGCGGTCAACGACCGCCTGCGCCAGCCAGGCTGCATGCGCGAGGAGGATCCGCGTCGGGCCCTGGCACCGAACGCCAACCAGCTCACCAGCGACGGTTGCCACGACGAGGCCGTGGGCTGGGCGCAGGCACTGGGCACCTGGGGCAAGATGGACGGCAACAGCAACAGCGCCAGCATCGACCGCAACGTGCAGGGCTTCCTGCTCGGGGTGGACCGCAGCCTGAACAGCGACTGGCGCGTGGGCGTGGCCGCCGGCTATACCCGCAGCGACCTGGATGCCAGCGGCCGCCGTTCCGATGCGAGCATCGACAGCTACCACCTGGCCACCTACCTGGGCTACCAGCTCGATGCCTTCTCGGCCCGCGTGGGTGCGGCGTACAGCTGGCACGACATCGAGAGCAAGCGTGACGTCGCCATCGGCAGCTACGACGACCGCCTCAAGGCCAAGTACAAGGCGCGCACCGCGCAGGTGTTCGGCGAGGTGAGCTACGCCATCGAGGCAGGCGGCGTGGCGCTGGAACCGTTCGCGGGCCTGGCCTACGTCAACTACGACAGCGACACTGCACGCGAGAAGGGCGGCGCGGCGCGGCTCAAGGCCAGTGCCGACCAGGACATCACCTTCTCCACCGTGGGCCTGCGGGCGGGCAAGGCGTTCAAGCTGGCCAACGGCAGCACCCTGACCCCGCGTGGCAGCCTGGGCTGGCGGCATGCCTACGGCGACACCAAGCCCGATGCCGACCTGCGCTTCATCGAGGGCGGCGCCGGCTTCACCACCCAGGGCGTGCCGATCGCCCGCGATGCGGCGGTGGTCGAGGCGGGGCTGGACCTGTCGATCGGGCAGGCCGGCAAACTGGGCCTGGGCTATTCGGGGCAACTGTCCAGCGACACCCGCGACCATGCGGTAACGGTGAGTTTCAGCATGGGGTTCTAGGCGGCGAACGACGATCACGGCGCGTGAAGGCGGTGGCTTGAGCGCAGGTACCTCAAGTACCATCGCCCTCTGATTTGATGAGAGGGAAGTCGCTGATGATCGTCGGTATCGACCTGGGCACGACCCACAGCCTGGTGGCGGTGTGGCGCGATGGCGCCACTGAACTGGTGGCCAACGCACTCGGCCACACGCTCACCCCCAGCGTGGTGGGGCTCGACGACCAGGGCCGGGTGCTGGTCGGGCAGGCGGCTCGCGAGCGCCTGCACACCCATCCGCACCTGACCACCGCATTGTTCAAGCGCTACATGGGCAGCAATCAGCAGGTCACCCTGGGTGGGCGTGCCTACCGCCCCGAAGAACTCTCGGCACTGGTGCTCAAGAGCCTCAAGGAAGACGTCGAGCGTGCCTATGGCGAGCCGGTCACCGAGGCGGTCATCAGCGTGCCGGCCTACTTCAGCGATGCCCAGCGCAAGGCCACCCGCGTGGCCGGCGAACTGGCCGGGCTGCGCGTCGACAAACTGATCAACGAACCCACCGCCGCCGCACTCGCCTACGGCCTGCACCAGCGCGACAAGGAAACCTCGTTTCTGGTCTTCGACCTGGGCGGCGGCACCTTCGACGTGTCGATTCTGGAGCTGTTCGAAGGGGTGATGGAGGTGCGCGCCAGCGCCGGCGACAACTACCTGGGCGGTGAAGACTTCGACCAGTTGCTGCTGGAGCATTTCGTGCAGGCCCAGCAGGGCAACGACTTCCCCGGCGCGACCACGCTGCTGCAGCCGCTGCGCCGCGAGGCCGAGCGTGTACGCCGGCAGCTGGGTCAGGCCCAGCAGGCCGACTTCGTGGTGCGCGTGGAGGGCCGCGAATGGCGCCACGTGTACACCCAGGATGCACTGGCCGACCTGTTCGCACCGCTGCTGGCACGCCTGCGCACCCCCATCGAACGCGCCCTGCGCGATGCGCGCATCCGCGCCTCGGACCTGGACGAAGTGCTGCTGGTGGGCGGTACCACGCGCATGCCGCTGGTGCGCAAGCTGGCGGCCGGGCTGTTCGGGCGCTTCCCTTCGATCAGCCTCAACCCCGATGAAGTGGTGGCCCACGGCGCCGCCGTGCAGGCCGCGCTCAAGGCCCGGGATGCCGCGCTCGAAGAGGTGGTGCTGACCGACGTGTGCTCCTACACCCTGGGCATGGAAACCGTGCGCCAGGTCGGTGACCGCCACGAGAGCGGGCACTACCTGCCGATCATCGAGCGCAACAGCGTGGTGCCGGTGAGCCGGGTGCAGACGGTGTACACCGTCGACGACCAGCAGGAGCAGGTGCTGGTCAAGGTGTTCCAGGGCGAGAGCCGCCTGGTGCGCGACAACGTGCTGCTGGGCGTGCTGGAGATTCCGGTGCCACGGCGCAAGGCCGGCGAGGTGGCCCTGGACGTGCGCTTCACCTACGACATCAACGGCATTCTCGAAGCCCAGGTGAGCATCCCGCTGACCGGCGAGCAGCATGCCCTGGTGATCGAGAACAACCCCGGCGTACTCAGCCCCGAAGAGGTACGCGAACGCCTGGCGGCGCTGGCCGAGCTCAAGACCCACCCGCGTGACCAGCAACCCAACACCCTGTTGCTGGCGCGCCTGGAGCGCCTGTATCAGGAAAGCCTGGGCGAGGTACGTGAGCTGATCGGGGCCTGGGCCGCGCAGTTCCAGCGCGTGCTGGAAACCCAGGACGAGCGCCAGATCCGCGAGGTGCGCCACGAGCTCGAACAGCGCGTGAATGAACTGGGCCAGGACAGCTGGCGCTGAAGGAGCGGCAATGAGTGACGTGATCGAAGACTGCTGGAGCGTGCTGGCCCTGGCCCCGGGCGCTGATGAACGCAGTATCAGGCGCCAGTATGCGCGCCTGCTCAAGGTGCACCGCCCCGACGAGGACCCCGAGGCCTTCCAGCGCCTGCGCGAGGCCTATGAACAGGCGCTGGCGCGCAGCCGCTGGGCACACGAGGACGATGCAGCGCCAGCGCTGGAATCGGCCGATGTGCCAGCCCCGCAGGCCGCGGCGGTGCACGTCGACGTCGAACCCACACCCGCCAGGGAGCAACAGGCCCGCGCGCTGCTCGAAGGGCTGGACCCTGCGCAGCTCGACAACCTGTGGCGCCAGGCCGGTGAACTGGGGTGCGAGGCGGCCTTCGAGCAGCAGTTGCTGCAGCGCAGCCTGGATGACGAAACCCTGCGCCTGCCCATCCTGCACTGGGCGGTGCCGAGGCGTGGCTGGTTCACCCCCTGGCAGGCGGTGCCGATCGGCGCGTACCAGGGCGACGAACTGCTGGGCAGCCTCTGGCAAGCCTGCCACGCGCAGTTGCAGCACTACTTGCAGGCGGGCGACGAACAGGCGTTTTTCGCCAGCCTGCAGCACTGGGGCGGGCAGGCCTGGCTGGAGCCCTTCGACCGCCGCGAGCAGTTCCAGGCCATGCTGCTGGAGCTGCTGCACGATCACCCCGGCAGCAGCACCGCGCTGTTCGAACGCGTGTGCGGCTACTTCAACTGGAGCGACGATGACGGTGGACCCCGGCCCGCGCACCTGTGGCAGGGCCTGAACGAGCGCTGCCGTCGCGATACCTGGTTCGCCCGCCAGCAGGCCCTGGCCGAGCAGTGGCACTGGCACACCAACCCCGAGGGCAATGCGGCCTACCTGCTGCTGCGCAACCTCGAGTTCAAGCAGCAGGTGGCGCTGGCCCAGGGCTTCAGCGAGGCCGACTGGGAAGCCTGTGAGCATCTGACGCAAACCCTGCTCTACCACTACCCCGAACTGCTCGACCAGGTGCCGCACCGCGACCTGTACTTCTGGCGCAGGCTGGCGCCGCGCCCGCTGCACCCGCGCAGCTACCTGCGGGTGATGAGCTGCATGGTGCTGGTGATCGTGCTGTGGCTGGCGGGGCCGGATTTCTTCGCGCACCCCTCCAATGTACTGATTGCCGCCGTGGTGGGCTCGCTGCTGACGGTGCAACTGTCGGCGGTGTTCATGCGTTTCTGGCTGTGGACCGCGCCGAACCTGCTGGCGCTGGACCTGCGCCTGAGCGAATGGCTGATCCCGCGTCGGTTCAACCCCGATGGCGAGCGTCTGCTGCTGCGCCATGGCGTGCCGCGCCTGCTGCTGGCACTGCCGATCTACCCGATGCTGGCCGGTACCCACCCGTGGACCGGTATCGTCGCGCTGACGGGCTACTTCGCTGTCGGGCTGCTTGGCCTGTTGCCGTATCAGCCACCACAGGAAGGCGGCCCGGCGTGGCGCCAGCCGTGGGTGACGCTGCACCGGCTCTACGAATTCAACCTGGCCCAGGCCGCGGTGCTGCTGGTAACGGTGGGCGTGGTGGCGTGGTGGCAGGTTCACCCACCAGGAGTAATTTCATGAGTTTGCCTGAAGCTTTCGACACCGCGCTGTGCCTGAACGGGCCGCGCCTGCAACTGCGGCCCATGCAGGCCCGCGATGCCGAGCAGTGGCTGGGGATCATGGCCGACCCCGAGGTGATGCGTTACTGGCACCACGGGCCGTGGCAGACCCTGGACGAAGCCGAAGTGGCCTTGCTGGCCGACCGCGCCGCCTACCTGGCCGGGCGCAGCCTCAAGCTGGGTATCTACCCACAGGGCAGCGACCTGCTGCTGGGCATGTGCCAGTTCTTCAACATCGACGCCGAGTCGCGCCGCGGCGAAATCGGCTACTGCCTGGCCAGCAGCGCCCAGGGCCAGGGCTACATGGGCGAGGCGCTGGAGCTGTTCGTCGAGTACCTTGCCATCGGCCTGAACATGCGCCGCCTCGAGGCCGAGATCGACCCGCGCAACGGTGCCTCGGCGCGCACCCTCGAACGCATGGGCTTCGAGCGTGAAGGGCTGCTGCGCGAGCGTTGGTGCATCGCCGGCGAGGTGTCGGATTCGGCGTTGTACGGGCTGCTGCTCGAATCGGCCTGAATGACTTGGACAGCGGGGCAGGCGATGGGCTATCGTCGCGCCCCGCTTCCCACCCGGCTGAATGGACTTACTGGTGCGCTTCGATTTCCGCTTGCTGAGCCTGCTGCTGTACCTCGCCTGCCTGTACCCGGAGGCCTGCGCCTGGGGGCACGATTCGGTGCTGCGCGGCATGCACGCGCTGTCGATGGGCTGGCTGGCCGGCGGCCTGTGGTTCGCCAACCCGCTGCTGCTGGGCGCCTTCGCAACCCACCGCAAAGACCCCAAAACCGCTTACCGCCTGGGCTGGTGCGCACTGCTGCTGGCGGGCTCGGCCCTGGCGCTGGGCTGGACCGACTGGTCGCCGATCCCGCCGGCGCCCCACGGCGGGCCTGACGTGCGCACCGGCTACTACCTGTGGCTGGCTTCGATGCTGGCGTTCGTGATCGGCCAGCACCGCTACCGGCGCCAGCCCAGGCTTACCCAGCCAGCGCTGGGCTGGCTGCACTGGGTGCTGGTGGCGGGTATCGTGCTGACCATTCCACTGTCGTTCGTCAAGGCCACCGTCGCGCCGGCGCGACCGGTCTACATGAACCTCGGCGAGCCGCCAGCGGCCTGCGACGACTGCGAACTCGGGGTCAACTAGATGCTGGCACTGTTCAAGCGGCATTACGTGGTACTGAGCCTGGCGCTGTACCTGGGCAGCCTGTTTCTGGATGCCGTGCCGGTCAGCGAGGTGACCATGCGCGGCATGCATGTGCTGACCCTCGGCTGGCTGGGTGGCAGCGCCTGGTGGGCCAACCCGCTGCTGTGCCTGGCACTGATGCTGCGGCGCAACCGGCCGCTGCTATCGCTGTTGGCGGCGGTCGCGGCGCTGGTGCTGGCGGCGCAGTGGCTGCCAGTGATCGGCTGGGGCGACAGCGCGCTGGTGCCGCGCAAGGCCAATGGCCAGGCCAACCTGCTCGGCGCCTACTACCTGTGGTTGCTGGCGTTGGCGGCATACGTGGCCGGCCAGTTTCTCAACCGCCGGCAGGCGCCGGGCGGGCCGGGCCAGGGCTGGCTGGCCTGGGTGCTGGTGGCGGCGATCTATGCCACGGCGGCGTTCTCGTTCAGCGTGGGCAGCGGCGCCAATGTCACGCCCCCGGCCCCGGCAATACCCTCCAATTCCATCTGACCTGCGGACACTCCTGTGAAACGTCATTACCTCACGCTCAGCCTGGTGCTGTACGTGGCCTGCCTGTATTTCAATGCCTACTACACCGACAACGGTGCCCACATGAGTTCGGTATGGTTGCTGGTGTACGGGCTGTGGGGCATCCCGTTCCAGATCTATGGCTGGTTTGCCAACCCGGTCTTCGGCCTGGCGCTGCTGGCCCATCGCTGGTGGCCGCGGGTGGGGTTGGGCCTGTCGGTGCTGGCGCTGCTGCTGGGGCTGTCGTTCCTGGTGGTGAGCACGGTGCCGGATAACACGCCGCAGTCCTATGATTTTGTGCAACTCACCGCGCTGGGCGTGGGGTACTACCTGTGGATCGGCGCCTTCGTACTGATGACCCTGGGGCAGGCGCTGCACTGTCGTGACCGGCGCGAGGTGCGCCAGGTGCCGCGTCTGCGCGTTGTCGACTGGCTGCTGTTGCTGGTGGTGCTGGGGGTGATCCTGTTCAATGCGTTCCCCCAGCACGGCTACGTGTTCGAGCGCACCCACCCCTGGTGAGCCCTCAACGGTTGGCGCGGGTGCCCCATTGCACCACCAGCATGCCGACGATGATCAGCGCCACCCCGGCGATGCGCAGGCCGTTGACCGGGCGCGATGGCAGGCCCATCAGCCCCCACTGGTCGATGATCAGCGACGAGAGTACCTGGCCGGCGATCACGCACACGATGAAGCCGGCCGCGCCCAGGCGCGGGGTGAGGATCAGCGCCGCGGTGATGTAGGCCACCCCGGCCACGCCACCCAGCCACGCCCACCACGGCGCCTGGCCGAGGTTGGCCAGTTGCGGCAGCGGTGCGCGCATCAGCAGCAGGGCCGGCAGCACCATCAGCACGCTCACCGCCAGCGAGATCAGCGTGGCCCACAGCGGGTGCCCGAGCAGGCGCCCGAGCGCGGCGTTGGCGCCGGCCTGGAACGGCACGGCGGCACCGGCCAGCAGGGCGACAAGCAGCGGTATGGCGACAGCGAGGTTGAGGTTCATGGTGGTTTCCTTCTGGCTATGGAGGGCTTGGTACAGTCTTGGTTATCTGTTTCACTGATGGAAATTCGAATTGTGCACAGGGGCTATTCGCCACATGGATGATCTGCGCCGTATCGACCTCAACCTGCTGCTGACCCTGCATGCGCTGCTGGCCGAGCAGCACGTCTCGCGCGCGGCCTTGCGCCTGCACCGCAGCCAGCCGGCGGTGAGCCATGCGCTGGCGCAGTTGCGCGAGATCTTCCAGGACCCGCTGCTGGTGCGCCGTGCGGGCCGCCTGCAGCCCACGTTGCGTGCGCTGGAACTGGCGGCGCCGTTGCAGGATGCCCTGCAGCAACTGGATGCGCTGCTGGGCAGCCTCGGTTTCGAGCCGGCGCGGGCGCGGCGCAGCTTTCGCCTGGCGATGTCGGACTATGGCGCGCGGGTGGTGCTGCCGGGCCTGATGCGCTGCCTGCGCGAGACCGCACCGGGCATCGACCTGGTGGTCAGCCAGGGCAGCCGCGAGGCGATGCTCGGCCAGTTGCTCGATGGCGAGGTGGACCTGGCGCTGGGCGTATTCCCCACCCTGGCCGAGCCGTTGCAGGCCGCCACGCTGTTCGAGGAGGGGTTCGTGTGTGTGGCCGACCGCGCCACGCTGCCGGCCCGTGGCGGGCTGACATTGCCCGCCTGGCTGGCGCGCCCCCATGTGCTGGTGGCGATGCGGCCCGGGGCCGACAACGAGATCGACCAGGCCCTGGCGGCGCTGGGGCAGCAGCGCCGGGTGGTGCTGGCGTTGCCGCACTGGGCGGCGGCCAGCGACGTGCTGGTGGGTACCGACCTGGTGCTGACCGTGGCGCGGCGCAGCGTGCAGAACCTCAAGGCGCAGCGTGGGTTGCGCTGTTTCGAGCCGCCGCTGGCGATTCGCGCGTTCGCCTTTCAGCAGGTGTGGCACGAGCGACGCAAAAAGGAAGCGGCGCACCATTGGTTGCGCGAGCAGGTCATGCGAGCCTGTGCGCCCTAGGCAGTCAGAACAGGAGAGGCAAGCCATGAGTATCAAGCGGATGATGGGGGTTGCGGTGCTGTCGCTGGCGGCAGTTGCGCCGCTGGCGCAGGCGCAGGACAAGACTTCGGCGGCCTACAAGGCCTGCATGGACACCGCGAACACCACGGTGAGCATGAACGAATGCAACAACGCCGAGATCGCCCGCCAGGACAAACGCCTGAACCAGGTCTACAAGAAGGCCATGGCCGCGTTTGGGCCGGTGCAGCAGGGCAAGCTCCGGGATGCGCAGCGGGCGTGGATCAAGTACATCGACAGCAACTGCGATTTCTACTTCACGCAGACCGGCGGCACCATGGATATCCTCAATGGCGGTGGCTGCCGCCTGCGCATGACCTCCGAACGCGCGGATGAGCTGGAGGCATTGCAGGCGCCTTGAACGCCCTTCGCGGGCAATGGCACGCGCTCGATGACAGGCGCGCGCCTTGCTGGCGAAGGTCGCGCCGCAACCCTCAGCGCAGAAACGGCAGCAGGTGCCCGACAAACGCCTCGGGCGCCTCTTCGGTCACAAAGTGCCCGCAGCCCTCGATGATCGCGCCCTGCAACGTGGTGGCGCGCTCCTCCAGGGTTACCCGTGGCGCTTCATTGGTTGCCAGTTGCGCCCCGATCGCCAGCACCGGCATGCCCAGTGGCACCTGCCCGCGCTGCTGGTTCTGGCGAATCGTTTCGGGTATCGCGCGGTAGTAGGCAAACCCGCCACGCAAGCCCCCCGGCGCCGAATACGCCTGCACATAGGTATCCACCGCCACCCGATCCAGGCGCACAGCCCATTTCTCGAACATGAACCTCAGGTACTGCGCTTCGCGCCCGGTAATCAGCGCCTCGGGCAGGTCCTGCAACTGGTTGAACATGAAGTGCCACAGGAAGATGTTCTGCTCCGGCGGCGCGAAGATCGACGGCGCCGGCGCCAGGCCCGGAATCACCGCTTCGCTCAGGCACAGCCGGTTCACCACCCCCGGAAAATCGCTGGCCAGGGCATACCCCACCCACATGCCCACATCGTGGCCCACCACGGCATAGCGTTCGTGCCCCAGTTGCCCCATCAGCGCGTGCAGGCGGGCGGCGCAGGTGCCGGTGTCGTAGCCGTCCAGCGGCTTGTCGGAAAGCCCCATGCCGGGAAGGTCCACGGCAATCGCCTGGTAACCGTTGTCGGCCAGGGCCGCCATGACGTGCCGCCAGGTGTACCAGGTCTGTGGCCAGCCGGGGATCAGCAGTACCGGTGCCCCTTCGCCCTGGGTGACGTAGTGCAGGCGCAGGCCGTGCACATGGGCGTAATGGTGAGAATGCGTGCTCATCGTTGCAGCTCCCCGACAGGGTTGCCTTCAAGGCCGAGCATCCTGGCGATGACCGCCGGCGCCACCGGGGTACCGGCGAAGTCGTCGAACACCGTGTCGGTGACCTGGATGATGTGCCGGTTGATGAACGCCACCCCTTCACGTGCCCCATCGTGCTGGTTTTTCAGGCAGCACTCCCACTCCAGCGTGGCCCAGCCGCTGTAGTCGTATTCGGCCAGCTTGCTGAAAATGCCCTTGAAGTCGACCTGCCCGTCCCCCAGCGAACGGAAGCGTGCGGCGCGCTTGAGCCAGGGTTGATAACCGCCGAACAGGCCCTGCTTGCCGGTG
This sequence comes from Pseudomonas sp. UBA7500, assembly GCF_002478435.1. Classification (NCBI taxonomy): domain Bacteria; kingdom Pseudomonadati; phylum Pseudomonadota; class Gammaproteobacteria; order Pseudomonadales; family Pseudomonadaceae; genus Pseudomonas; species Pseudomonas sp. UBA7500. Next base: position 198,957 of record NZ_DLNW01000006.1, read on the forward strand.
GGCAGGAACTCGGCGTCCTTGACGTGGAACATGCGGATGTAGTCCCGGTAGTGGTCGATGAACGCCAGGTAGTCGAGTTGCTGCAGGATCAGGTGGCTGGGATCGAACAGCATCTTGCAGCGCGGGTGGTGGCCGACGTGTTCGAGAAACAGCTCGAAGCTTGCGCCGTCGTGCAGGTCTTCGGCGGGGTGAATTTCGAAGCACAGGTTGATGCCCTGTTCGGCGCAGGTATCGAGCACCGGCAGCCAGCGCCTGGCCAACTCGGCGAAGGCTGTTTCAACAAGGCCGTCGGGGCGTTGCGGGAAGGGAAAGACGTACGGCCATGCCAGTGCACCGGAAAAAGTCCCCATGTCGCTCAGGCCCAGGCGCCGCGACGCGATGGCCGCGCAGGTGAGCTGGTGCACCGCCCAGGCACTGCGGGCAGCCGGGTCGCCCTGCAGGTGGGCCGGTGCAAAACTGTCGCACAAGGCGTCGTATGCCGGGTGTACCGCCACCAGCTGGCCAAAGAGATGCGTGGTCAGCTCACTGATCACCAGCCCGTGTTCGGCCAGCATGGCAGTGATGTCGTCGCAGTAGGCCTGGCTGCTTGCGGCGAGCTCGACATCGAACAGACGCTTGTCCCAGGCCGGTATCTGCAACGCCTTGAAGCCCATGTGCGCAGCCCACCGGGCGATGTTGGGCAGTGAGTCGAACGGTGGCTGGTCGGCACTGAATTGCGCCAGATGCAGGCTGGGGCCTTTCAACGTGATCATGTGGAACTCCTATTGTTTGTTGATCGACAAACAATAAGGATGCAGCCTGCGCGTCGTCAAGTATTCTTTGTCTTTCGACAAACAATTACGGATAATGCCGCCTTCATTCCTGGTTGGAGACTATCGAGATGGCAGGCCGACCACGCCAGTTCGACCGTGAAGCCGCGTTGCGCACCGCCCGGGATGTGTTCTGGGCACGAGGGTTCGAAGCCACGTCCATGAGCGACCTGGTAGCTGCGCTGGGTATCGCTTCGGCGCGCATCTATGCCGCGTTCGGCTCCAAGGAGCGCTTGTTCAAAGAGGCCATCGAGCTGTATGAGCGCGAAGAGGGCGCATTTTCGACCCAGGCGCTGAGCGAGCAACCCACGGCCTACCAGGCCATCGAGCGGCTGTTGCTCGATGCCGTCGACCTGTACACCCGCCCAGCGGGCCCACTGGGCTGCATGGTGGTGTCGGCAGCCACCAACTGCTCGGCCGACAATGACGCCGTGCGTGAATGGCTGGCCGACCACCGCCGCGAAAAAACCTTGTCGATCATTCAGCGCTTGCAGCAGGCGGCCGAGGCGGGCGAGTTGAAACCCGAGGTCGATGTGCAATCGCTGGGCGATTTTTTTGCCACGCTGCTGCATGGGTTGTCGGTGCAGGCCCGCGACGGGATCGCACGTGAGCGCCTGCTCAAGGCGGTGGCGCCGGCCATGCAGATGCTGGCCCTGGCTACCGGTGGGCATGGACCATCGGCCGCCGATCAAATACCCTGACACCGTCATTTCCCAACCCCGTACCGACCATGATTGCCCACTTCGCGATTTTTCTCTGCACCCTGGTCGCCATGGAAGGTGTCGGTTATCTGGCGCACAGGTACGTGATGCACGGCTGGGGCTGGTTTCTGCATCGCTCGCACCACGAACCGCACCTGGGCACGCTGGAAACCAACGATATCTACCTGCTGATCCTGGCCCTGGCCGCGATCACCCTGATCGTGCTGGGCAATGCCGGCCACGACCCGTTGCAGTGGGTGGGCGCCGGGGTGGCGGGGTTCGGGCTGATCTACGTGTTGGTGCACGACGGCATCGTGCACCGCCACTGGCCCGCGCGCCCCAGGCCGCGCCACCCCTATCTGCGTCGGCTGTACCACGCACACCTGATGCACCACGCGGTGAAGGGGCGCAGGCACAGCGTGTCGTTCGGCTTCCTCTACGCACCGCCCCTGCATGTGCTCAGGCAGCAGCTGCGCGAGCGCCGTGTCAGGCCGGCTCGCTCAGCGCCGGGGCCTTGCTCGGCGGCTTTATCGAGCCAATGTACACCGCCAGCACCGTCACCAGCGCCCCGGTGATCTGCATGGCCGAACTGGCCTTGTCCAGAAACGCCACGTCGATGAAGTAGGTGATCACCGGCTCCAGCAGCAGGATCAGCCCTGCCAGCCCGAGGCTGATGGCACCAATCGAGCGGTTGACCAGCAACCAGCCAACGAACTGCACCAGCACGCCATAGATCACCAGCATGTAGAAGGTCTGCTGGTCGGCGATGGCCAGGCTCTCGCCCCGCAACAGCGCGTACCCCAGCATCACCCCGGCCGCCCACAGGCTCAGGTGCAGCATCTGCGCGATCTTGTCGCCGCCGCCCTGGGGCAGTTGGGTGGTGACTTTCAGGTAGTACACGCACACGGCATAGGCCAGCCCCGACAGCACGCCATAGACCACGCCCTGGATACCCAGCGCGCTGCCCATCTCCGGCAGCAGCAACAGGTACAGGCCGACGAAGGCCAGGCTGATCGAGGCGACGAAATACAGCGACGGTTTCTCTTTGAGCAGGCACAGCCCGAGCAAGGTCATGAAGAACACCTGGCAGTTGGTCAGGATCGAGCCGATGCCCGGCCCGACGATGTAGATGCTGTGGTGCCACAGGATCAGGTCGATGGCCAGGAACACGCCGGCCAGGGCGGTGTAGCGTCGAGCCCTGGGGTGGGCCAGGCGAGCAGGTTGCCTTCTCACCCGCAGCAGCAGGTAGAACAGCACCGAGGCGATCAGCATCCGGTAGAAACCCGCGCCCCCGGCGCCGATATGGGCGAAGGCCACCGCCAGCGCCGACAGGCTGAGCATCAGCCCGCCCAGTGTCAGCTCGACGATGGCCCGGTTGCTGGAGAGGGTGACCCCGTTGGATGACTGCATGGTTTTCTCTGGTCTGTTGCGAAGAAGTCGGGCAAATTTATCCACCCGCCTTGCGCGCGTATTGCACAAAACTGGACAGGCCATGGAGCAACAGGACTTCTCGCGCTTCTGGCGCGTCCCCGAAGGAGGCTGTGAATTGCTGGCGGCGCGCTACAGCGCACGGGCCTTCGGCCGTCATTCCCATGAGCGCTACGCGGTGGGGGTGATCGGCGCGGGCGTGGAGAAGCTCTTCTACCGTGGCACCCAGCACCTGGGCACCGCCGGCAGCATCGTCACCCTGACCCCGGGCGAGATGCACGACGGCGTGCCGGGCAGCGCCGAGGGTTGGAGCTACCGCATGCTCTACCTCGACCCGCAGTGGCTCAACCGTGCGGTATTCGAGGGGCGTTTCGGCGACGGGCATATCCACCTGTTCCAGCAGGCGCTGACCCACGACATGGGCTTTGCCCAGGCCTTCCTGCACCAGCATCAGGTTATCGAGCAGTCGTGTTCGAGCCTTGAGCGCGAGAGCGTGCTGCTGCACCTGGTCAGCCAGCTGTTCGAGCGGTGCGGCGGGCCGCAGCCCCGGGCGGTGGCCGACGAACGCGAAGTGGTGCGACGGGTGCGGCAGATGCTCGACGAGCAGTACGCGCAGAACATCGCGCTGAACGACCTGGCGCAGTGGGTGGGGCTCGATCCGCTGTACCTGATACGGGTGTTCAAGAAGAGCGTGGGCGTATCGCCGCACAGCTATCAGATCCAGACGCGGGTGGCGCGGGTGCAGCAGTTGCTGCGCAGTGGCGTGGGCATCGCCGAGGCGTCGCTGCGTTGCGGGTTCTTCGACCAGAGCCACATGACCCGGGCCTTCAAGAAAGTGGTCGGCATCACCCCGGGCTGCTTCCAGCGCGGCTGACTCGTGCAGGAGCCGGCGTGCAGGAGCCGGCCTTGCCGGCGAGGCGCCTGGCCCCGACAATGTGTTCCCGATGGATGCTCCACCAAGGAAGGACTTCACCGTGCACCGTATCGCCACGCTGTTGTGCTTGCTGCTCACCCTGGGCGGCTGTACCGAATACAAATGGGGCCATGACTGGAAGCCCGACCGCCTGGGCGGCTGGCAGGACCACACCGACCCCAAGCTGCGCTACGGCGCGTCGCTGGGCGCCACCTGCAACGCCAGCCCGTTGTGGCTCAAGGTGGTGGATCACGGTCAATCGACCTACCAGTCGCTGTTGTTCATTCCGTTGTTCCCTGACCGCACAGGCGGCGAGTACCCCCTGTGGATAACCGTCAACCATCCGGCCCTCAAGGCGTGCAGCTCATCGGCACCGAGCCCGCTGCGGGTGAAGATGGGCGATCAGGTGGTACAGGGCCTGCGCTTTCCCGAGCGGGCGCAGGGCGACGGCACCTGCGTGATCGAATTCGATGACGATCGCTACGCGGCCGATGAGATGTCGATCGAGATCGACCCGGCGGTGCTGCCTTGCACGATCGCCCCCGTGACCCTGAAAAAGGACCGCTACTTCTGCATTCGCAACATGCGCTGGGGCGGCTCGCCCAGTTGCCGCGAGTAGGGCACGGCTTGCAAATCCCAGGGCGAGGGATAAGAATGCGAACAATTACCATTAGTGTGCCCCTCGCATGTCCAACCCGCGCCCGTCCGCCCAGCACCCGTTGCACCTGCTGTACGCCGAACACCATCACTGGTTGCGCGGCTGGCTGGCCCGTCGGCTCAATTCCCACGCCGATGCCGCGGACCTCACCCACGACACCTTCCTGCGTACCCTGACTTCGCCGCACCTGGGCCAGCTGGACGAACCGCGGGCGTTCCTGTGCATGGTCGCCAAGCGGGTGCTGTACACCTTCTGGCGTCGCGGCGAACTGGAGCGCGCCTACCTTGAAGCGCTGGCCAACCTGCCCGAGCCGGTGGCGCCATGCGAGGAAACCCTGGCGGTGCTGCGCGAGGCGCTGGAGGCGGTGGATGCCTTGCTGGCCGGGTTGCCGGCCAAGGTGCGCCATGCCTTTCTGCTCAACCGCCTGGAGGGCCTGACCCACCAGCAGATCGCCGACCAGATGCAGGTGTCGCTGAGCAGCGTCGAGCGCTGGGTGCGGCGCGCCGTGACCCATTGCTACCTGGCGCAACTGGGCGTGGGCACGTGAGCGGCCGCAGCCTGGCAGCGCTGACCCCGGCGGTGCGCGAAGCCATCGAATGGAGCGTGCGCCTGGGCTCGGGGGCGGCGACGGCAGCCGACCGCGACGCCTTCGAGCAGTGGCAGGCGCTGGACGCAAGCCATCGCCAGGCCTGGCAGGCGGTTACCCAGGCCACCCACACACCCTTGAACCCCTTGCTGGAAGTGCCCGGCAGCGCCAGTGCGGCCACCCGCGCCCTGCGCAGCAGCGGGTTGTCGCTGCAGCGGCGCCGGTTGCTGCGTGGCGGCAGCGCCTTGCTGCTGATGCTGGGCCTGCCGGCGTTGTTGACGGTGCAACGGCGCATGCCGCTGGACGCCGTGTTCAGCGACCACTACAGCGGCACCGGCGAGCGCAGGCGCATTCAACTGGCTGACGGCAGCGTGCTGCTGCTCAATGCGCGCACCACCGTGGAGGTGGCGTTCAGTGCCGAAGCCCGGGTGATCCATCTGCGCCACGGCGAGCTGAACATCCAGGTGGCCCGCGACCCGCACCGCCCCCTCGAGGTGGTCACTGCGCAAGGCCGGGTGCGGGCCCTGGGCACGCGCTTCAGTGTCGCCACGCTGGATCAGCGCAGTGCCGTCAGCGTGCAGCAGCACAGCGTGCAGGTGCGCAATCGCGCCGGGCAGAGCATCGTGGTGGACAGCGGGCAGACCCTGCGCTTTGCCGACGATGCACTCTCGCCCCTGGGCAATGAGCAAGGCCGCCTGGATGCCTGGATGGAAGGTCGCCTGGAGGTGGACGACGCGTCGCTGGGCAGCGTGATCGATGCCTTGCGCCCTTACCGCTACGGCGTGCTGCGGGTTTCCCCGGCGGCGGCGCAACTGCGCGTGTTCGGGGTGTTCCCGCTGGACGACAGCGACCGCGCCCTGCAATCGCTGGCGCAGGTGCTGCCGATCAGTGTCGAGGCGTTCGGGCCGATCACCCTGATCGACCTGCGCTGAAAAAACATTCCGCCAGGGTGAAGGCTTTTTTCGGCTCGCTGGACATAGCAGGAAACGTCCATTCACTTCCTGCGAGGAAAGCCCTTCACATGCGTCCCCAACTCCTGAGCCCCGCGCGCCTGGCACTGGCTGTCGCGGTTGCCGTTTCTGCCTGCTCCCTCGACCTGAACCGCGCCTGGGCGGACCCAGCCATGCAGCGCTATGCGTTACCGGCGCAACCGCTGGACCAGGCCCTGCGCCAGATCGCCCGGCAAAGCGCCAGCACCCTGGTGGTGGACCCGGCGTTGCTGCGCGGGCGCCAGAGCGCGGCGGTGAACGGGCAACTGAGCGCCGAGGCAGCGGTGCGCCAGGCAGTGGCGGGCAGCGGCCTGCAACTGCGCGTGACCGACAACGGCACCCTGACCCTGGAGAAGGCCGACAGCAGTGATGCGCTGCAACTGGGTGCCACCAGCATCACCGGCAGTACGCTGGGCGAGGTCACGGAAAACACTGGCTCCTACACCACCGCCAGCATGGCCACGGCCACCAAGTTCAAGGCCTCGGCCCGGGAAACCCCGCAGTCGGTGACCGTGGTCACCCGCCAGCGCATGGACGACCAGAACATGCAGACCCTGGACGACATCGCCAGCTACACGCCGGGGCTGACTCTGCGCAAGACCGGCGGCGAGCGCCCGCAGTTCTACTCGCGCGGTGCGGCCATCGACAACATCATGGTCGACGGCCTGCCCATCGCCTACGACAGCGACACCCTGGGCACCGCGACCCTGGCGATGTTCGACCGGGTGGAGGTGGTACGCGGGGCTTCCGGCCTGATGGTGGGCTCGGGCAACCCGTCGGGTACCCTCAACCTGGTGCGCAAGCGCCCCACGCTGGCGCCGCAGATCACCCTCACGGCGGCAGCCGGCAGCTGGGACAACTACCGTACCGAAATCGACGCCAGCAGCAGCCTCAATGATGCCGGTACCGTACGCGGGCGAGTGGTGGGCAGCTACCAGGACAAGAACAGCTTTACCGATGCCTACAGCAACCAGCGCCAGTTGCTGTACGGGATCACCGAATTCGACCTGTCGGACGCCACGACGCTGACCCTGGGCGGCTACTACAACCGCGAGGACAACCCCGGCGCGGACTGGAACGGCAGCCCGACCCATGCCGATGGCAGCTTCCTCGACATTTCCCGCTCGTCGCGCTTCAGCCCCGACTGGACCTACTGGGACAAGACCAACAAGAGCGTGTTCGCCGAGGTGGAACATCGCCTGGACAACGACTGGCGCCTGCGCCTGAGCGCCAGCTGGCTGAAGGCCAACCTGGAGATGCTGGGCAGCAGCTACTACCGGCTCGACCCGACCGCCGACGAGCTGCAACTGAATGTGGGGCGCTACTCCTACGAACATACGCAGAAGAGTATCGATGGTTATGCCAGCGGGCCGTTCAGCCTGTTCGGGCGTACCCATGAACTGGTGGTGGGGGCGAGCTACCGCCGCGACGATACCGACGACGGCCCTGGCGGCGGCCCGGATGCGAGCTTCAACTATGTCGTGGACCCCAACAACTTCCACTACAAGGACGTGCCCCGGCCGGCCATCGACTACAACTGGTCGCGCAAGGGCAAGGTGGATCAGTCCAGTGCCTACACCGCCGTGCGTTTCAACCTGCGCGATGACCTGAAGCTGATCCTCGGCTCGCGCCTGGACTGGTATGAGTACCAGCAGCACACCGAGGTCGGGGCCTACGCCTTCGGCGCCGACTACAAGGCCACCCGCGAGGTCACCCCGTATGCGGGGCTGATCTATGACCTGAACGACACCTACTCGGTCTACACCAGCTGGACGCGCATCTTCAAGCCGCAGGAGTACCAGAACAGCAGCGGTGGCCTGCTGGCGCCGGTAACCGGCACCAACTACGAGGCCGGTCTCAAGGCCGAGTACTTCGGTGGTGCGTTGAACGCCAGTTTCGCGCTGTTCCAGCTCGACCAGGAGAACCTGGCCAAGTCGTTGCCGGCAGGTGATTGCCCGACCATGGATGCCTGCTACGAGGCGGCCGGCGAAATTCGTACCCGCGGCCTGGAACTGGAACTGGGCGGCGAACTGGCGCCGGGCTGGCAGGCGTCGGCCGGCTATACCTATGCGGCGGCCGAGTATGTGAAGGCGACCGGCTCGGCGCAGAAGGGTGACCGCTTCGACAGTGATTCGCCGTACAACCTGTTCAAGCTGGCGACCAGCTACCAGTTGCCGGGCGACCTCGATCAATGGAGCGTGGGCGGGGCCTTTCGCACCCAGAGCCGCACCTATACCAGCTACAGCGTGAAGCAGGGCGGGTACAGCGTGGCCGACCTGATGGCCCAGTACCGCGTGACGCCGGCGGTGACGTTGCAGACCAACCTCAACAACGTGGCGGACAAGCGTTACTACCAGAGCATCAGCAACCCGGCCGGGGCCAACATCTTCGGCGAGCCGCGCAATGTGATGTTCACCGTGAAGTGGTCGTTGTGAAGTCGCTGAAGGCGCGGAACAGGCGGGTGCCCACGTAGCTGCGCAGGTGCGGGTGGCGGCTGCGGTGGTAGCAGTCCCAGTAGCTGACCATGCGTGCGCGGGTGAGGCTGAAGTAGGCGGGGTTGTCGTTGAAGAAGCGGCCGTAGGCGCTGGCGTCCAGGGTCGGCAGGTTGGCCTCGCACAGCGCCAGCAGCTCGATCACGTATTCGCCGGTGAGCTGGAACACGAACGGGATGACCCACGCTTCTGGTGCCCGAATGATCTGCTGCAGGTAACGCTCGCGCACGTGGCCGTCGGGGTGGCGGGTGAGCAGGCAGGCGTGGATCAGTGACCGGGCTGTATCGGCAGCCGGCAGGTGAAGGCGGTAGGGCAGGGTCAGGGGTTCGCCGTCGAGGGTGACGGCGATGCCCTGGTCACCGTTGGGCAGGTCGAGTTGCCGGGCCAGGTCCTGGACTTCGCGGGCCAGGTGGTGGGGGAAGGCGGCGGTGAGGGTGGTGGGCATGCACTGCTCCGGATTGTTGGGGTATGTGCTGGCGTCATCGCGGGTCAAGCCCGCTCCCACAAGGAACTGCGCCGAACCTGTGGGAGCGGGCTCGACCCGCGATGGGCGGCGCCGCCGCCCGCTTCAGCGCTGCGTCGCCCAGTACCCCTGCAACGCCCGCGCCGCCGGCTCGATGGCGGCCACGCGCTGGCGATGCAGCACCACATCCAGGTCGGCCGGCAGTTCGAAGTTGTCCTGTGCGGCACAGGTCTCGATCACATCCAGTGCCACCTGCTGCGCCGCCGGCAAGGCCGGCCAGTTGGCCAGGCCTGCACCGCGCAGGTAGCCAAAGCACCACTCTTCGGCCAGCGTCAGCGGCTGGCCGTTGTGCTCGGTCTCCTCGAAGCGTGGCGAGAAACGCTGGGCCAGGTTGTTCGCGTGCAGGGTCACCAGCTCGACGAAGCGCTGGCAGTCTGCAGCGCTTTCCCATTCCGGCTGGCGACCACCGAAGATCCCCGGGAACCAGTCGTCGATAGCCACAGGCGCCGGGCCGGACACCAGCGCGGTGAGGTAGCCGTCCAGTTCCGAGGCGTTGAGCACCGAATGGTCATCGCCATACTGCAGCAGGATGTCTTCGATGAACTCGAAGTCGGTGTCGTTGAGCGTCTGCATGAAAAAGGTCCTTCACATAACGGTGGGCGCAGCCAGGCTGCGCGTCAAAGGCGGGAAGGATGGCGCTTTCGCCGGTTTTTATCCAGCGTGCTGATCAGCGCTCAGAAGCGCTCGTCGAGCAGGGCCGGCAAGGTCAGCTCCTTGACGTAGCTGGCCGACGACAGGCTCAGTGCCATGCGCACCACCTGCACCACGTCGTGCACGGGGATCAGCTGGCCTTCGCCGCGTTGCTCGGCCACGTCGCGGGGCGTGCTGAGCGGGTCTTCGGTGTTGAGGTAACCCAGGTTCAGGCAGGTCACGGCCAGGCGCCGCTCGCGGTAGCCTTCGCGCAGCGCATCGGCGATGCCACGCAGGGCGAACTTGGAGGCGCCGAAGGCCACCTCGGGGCGCCCGCTCTGGGGCAGGCCGGAGGTGGAACCGGTGAGGATGATGCGCGGGGTGGCGCTGCGCAGCAGGGTGGGCAGCAGGCGCTTGATCAGCAGCAGGGTGGCGGTGATGTTGCAACTGACGATGGCCTGTACCTGCGCGTCGCTGTCGCCGAGAAAGTCGTAGGCCGGGTCGAAGGCCAGCTCTTCCCAGATGCCGAGGTTGTAGATCAGCGTGTCGAGGCCGTGCTCTGCCACAGCCTGGGCGATGGCGTGCGCGGCGCTGGCCGGCTCGGCCAGGTTGGCTTCGACCCAGTTCAACTGCACGCCGGCCTTGGCGGCGATGCCGTCGGGGCGCGTGCGCGACACGCCGACCAGCGTGTCGCCCGCCTCGCCGAGGCCTTCGATCAGGGCCTTGCCCAGCCCTTTGCTGGCACCGACTACCAGGGTTTTCATGGGGTGATTTCCTTGTCTGCACGGGGAGAGAGCGCGGATGCAAACAGAGGGCGAGGGGAATGGCAAATGGCCGGATGTATCCAGATGTGAATCTACTTGAGCGCTTAGCCTGAGCAGCCGGCTGCCGGCGATGGGCTGCGCAGCAGCCGCGAAACTCGCCATAATGCGCCCCCCACCAAGGAGAACGCTGTGAACAACCCCGTACAAGGAAGTCCCGTGACCACCCCTTACATCGCCAGCACCGCCGGCAAGCGCATCGGCCTCGCGCTGCTGGGTCTGCTGCTGTACTTCACCGCGCAGTTCGCCGGCGCCTTTCTGTTCGGCAGTGGCCTGGACTTCACCCTGGCTTTGTTCGGCGCCCACCTGGTGGCGTGTGCAGCCATCGGCGGGCTGTACCTGTTGCTGCGGCGCAACCCGCTGGCCGGGCATGCCTTCAGGGGGGCCAACTTCAGCTACAAGGCCCTCTGGCTTGGCCTGACCAGCGTGGTGGTGGTCTACCTGCTGGCCTACAACTACGCCGCCCTGGTCGACCAGCCCGCCGAGCCGTTCATGCTGCAGTTCATGACCCTGCTCGGTGCCGGTTCGCTGGCCGATCGCGTGCTGCTGACCAGCATGGTCATCGTGCTCGCCCCCCTGGGCGAAGAGCTGGCGTTCCGGCATTTTCTGCTCAACCTGTTCCCGTTCCGCAAGCCGCTGTGGGCGGTGGTGGCGATCGTGGTCAGCGCCCTGGCGTTTGCCGCCATCCACCTGCAGTACACCTTCAGGTCGACCGTGGTGCTGTTGTTCATCCTCGCCCTGATGCTGGCCTATGCGCGGATCAGGACCGGCGGCCTGCTGGTGCCCATGGCGATGCATGCCTGCGCCTCGACCCTGGCACTGGCGATGTACCCGCTGTTCTATCCGTGAGCCCGCACGGTGGCTGGTGACGGTATACTCGCGGCCTGTTCCGTCTATATCCGAGTATCGTCATGGGTCTTTCTCTCTCCGCGGCGCCTGAGCGCCGTCTCGGCGCGCCACTGGTTGCGCTGTCATTGCTGGTGGTCGGCGCCGTCTTTCTGAATGCCAGCGTGGGCATCAAACAGGTGCTGCTGCTGATCGTCGGCGCCGCCCTGGGCCTCACGCTGTACCACGCCGCGTTCGGCTTCACGTCCGCCTGGCGGGTGTTCATCAATGAGCGCCGTGGCGCCGGCCTGCGCGCGCAGATGGTGATGCTGGCTATCGCCGTGCTGCTGTTCTTTCCGGCCCTGGGCGCCGGCACGCTGTTCGGCCAGCCGGTGACCGGGCTGGTGGCGCCGGCCGGGGTGTCGGTGGTGTTCGGTGCGTTCATCTTCGGCATCGGCATGCAGATGGGCGGCGGCTGTGCCTCGGGCACCCTGTTCACCGTGGGCGGTGGCAACGCGCGCATGCTGGTGACGCTGCTGTTCTTCATCATCGGTTCGGTAACTGCAACCCACCACGCCGACTGGTGGTTCGCGCTGCCGTCGTTCCCGGCCACCTCCCTGGTGCAGACCTTTGGCGTGGCCCCCGCGCTGGTGCTTAACCTGGTGGTGTTCGGCCTGATCGCCTGGGGCACGGTGGTGCTGGAGAAGCGTCGCCACGGCGTCCTCGAGGCCCCGGCAGGCAGCCAACATGAGGGCCTGAGTCGCTTCCTGCGTGGCCCGTGGCCGCTGGTGTGGGGCGCGATCGGCCTGGCGCTGCTGAACTACGCGACCCTGGCACTGGCGGGCCGGCCGTGGGGCATCACCTCGGCGTTCGCCCTGTGGGGCGCCAAGACCCTGAGCGGGCTGGGCGTGGACGTGGGCAGCTGGGCGTTCTGGCAGATGCCGGGCAACGCCAAGGCGCTGGCTGCACCGCTGTGGGAGGACGTGACCACGGTGATGGACATCGGCATCGTGCTGGGTGCGTTGCTGGCAGCAGGCCTGGCCGGGCGCTTTGCGCCGAGCCTGAGGATTCCGATGCGCTCGCTGCTGGCCGCGGTGATCGGCGGCCTGCTGCTGGGCTACGGCTCGCGGCTGGCGTATGGCTGCAACATCGGCGCGTACTTCAGCGGCATCGCCTCGGGCAGCGTGCATGGCTGGCTGTGGCTGGTGGCGGCGTATGCCGGCAACGTGGTGGGGGTGCGGATTCGCCCGCTGTTCTTCGTGGCTGAACGCAAGAGCGTGGCAGCCAGCGGCGGCTGAGGCTGGCGGTACTGCATGGGAACCGGCTCGCAGTAGCCGGTTTTTTCATGCCTGCCCGTTACTGCGAATAGGCGCGCGGTGTACGGGGAGCAACTGACCGCTGTCGTACTGTTGCACTGCGAACAGTTGGCCAACACTTTGTTGCCGTGCATCCAGCCATGCCACTTTATGTTGTGCGTAACTCATTGATTTATATGTGAAATTCAAGTGGCATGGGTTGTGCTATCTCACGGGGGACTCTGTGTACTCATCGAGATAGACCATGACTGCCACCCCTGTTTCTGCCCACTACGACATCCGCCAGCCGGATGCCCATGTCATCCGTGACGATGCCGAAGCCATTGCCATTGCCCATCGGGTTGCCGCGCTGCTGCGCGAAGGCGCGTCCGAGCGCGACCGCAGCCGCCAGGTCCCGGCCGACGTGGTGGATGCGTTCTCCAACAGCGGCCTGTGGGGCATCACCGTACCGAAACAATACGGCGGGGCGCAGGTGTCCTTCGCCACCCTGGCCGAAGTGATCGCGATCATCTCCGCCGCCGACCCTTCGCTGGGGCAGATACCGCAGAACCACTACTGCCTGCTCGAAGACATCCGCCTGCAGGGTAGCGAAGAGCAGAAGCGCTTCTTCTTCGACCTGGTGCTGGCCGGGCACCGCTTTGCCAATGCGCTGTCGGAAACCGGCGGCAAGAACGTCAAGGAGATCCAGACCCGCATCGTGCCCCATGCCGATGGCTACCGCATCGACGGGCGCAAGGGCTACTGCACCGGCTCGTTGTACGCGCACTGGCTGGGGGTGCTGGCGCTGGACGCGCAGGACCGCTCGCAACTGGCCTTCGTGCGCCGCGATACCCCGGGCCTGGTGATCGTCGATGACTGGGACAACATCGGCCAGCGCACCACCTCCAGCGGCACGGTGCTGGCGCAGGAGCTGATCGTGCCGGCGTTCAACCTGTTTCCCACCTACCGCTCGTACGAAACCCCGACCCTGGCCGGCCCCTTCGCGCAACTGACCACCGCCGCCATCGACGCCGGCATCGGCCGTGCGGCGCTGGACGACGCCATCACCTTCATCCGCGAGCAGGCCCGCCCGTGGATCGATGCGGGCGTGGAGCAGGCCAGCCAGGACCCGCTGACCATCGTGCAGATCGGCGCGCTGGAGATTCGCCAGGAAGCCGCCGAGGCCCTGCTGGAGCGCGCCGGCAAGGTGCTCGACCGGGCCAGCCTGGCCCCCGACGAGGACTCGGTGGCCCAGGCCTCGGTGGCCGTGGCCAAGGCCAAGGTGCTGACCACCGAAGCGGCGATCGAGGCCAGCAACCGCCTGTTCGAGCTGGGCGGCACGCGCTCCACCCAGGTGCGCCACAACCTCGACCGGCACTGGCGCAACGCCCGCGTGCACACCCTGCACGACCCGGTGCGCTGGAAGTACCACCTGGTGGGCAACTGGGCCTTGAACGGGGCCAAGCCACAGCGTCACGACTGGAACTAGGCCGCCACCATGCCCAAGCAGATACGCCTCAATGCCTTTGCCATGAACACCGTCGGCCACCTGTCGCCGGGCTTGTGGCGCCATCCGCGTGACCAGGCCACGCGCTACACCGACATCCACTACTGGACCGAGCTGGCCAGGACCCTGGAGCGCGGCAAGATCGACGGGTTGTTCATCGCCGATGTGCTGGGCGCCTACGACGTGTACGGCGGCAACGCCGACGAGGCGCTGCGTACGGCAGCGCAGGTGCCGGTGAACGACCCGCTGCAGCTGGTGCCGGCCATGGCCGCCGTCACCGAGCACCTGGGGTTTGGCGTGACCGCCTCGGTGTCGTTCGAGCACCCGTACCCGTTTGCCCGGCGCATGTCCACGCTCGACCACCTGACCCGTGGCCGCGCCGGCTGGAACATCGTCACCTCGTACCTGTCCAGCGGGGCGCGCAACCTTGGCCAGCGCGAACAGCTGTCGCATGACCAGCGCTACGCCCTGGCCGAGGAGTACCTGCAGGTCTGCTACAAGCTGTGGGAGGCCAGCTGGGAAGACGACGCCGTGCGCGCCGACCGCGCCAGCGGGGTGTATGCCGACCCGGCCAAGGTGCACGGCATCGGCCACCAGGGCGAGTTCTTCCAGGTACCGGGCTTTCACCTGTGCGAGCCTTCGCCCCAGCGCACCCCGGTGCTGTACCAGGCCGGTGCTTCGACGCGCGGCAGGGCGTTTGCGGCGGCCAACGCCGAGTGCGTGTTCGTTGCTGCGCCGAGCAAGACGGTGCTCAAGAACCAGGTGGCGCAGGTGCGCGCTGCGGCGGTGGCGGCCGGCCGCGCACCGGGCGATATCCTGGTGCTGGAGCAGCTTACGGTGATTGTCGCCCCCACCGATGAACAGGCCCTGGCGCGCCTGCGCGAGTACCGCGAGTACGCCAGCGCCAGCGGTGCGCTGACGCTGATGTCGGGCTGGACCGGCATCGACTTCGCCCAGTACCAGAGCGACCAGGTGCTGCGCGAAGTGCAGAGCGATGCGATCCAGTCGGCGGTGGAAGCCTTCACCCGTGCCGACCCCAGCCGCACCTGGACCACCGCCGAAATTGCCGACTATTGCGCCATCGGCGGCGACGGCCCGGTACTGGTGGGCTCGGCGCAGACGGTGGCCGACCAGTTGCAGGAATGGGTGCAAGAGACCGACGTGGACGGCTTCAACCTGGCCAGCGTGGTGGCCCCGGAAACCTTCGAGGCGGTGGTCGACCTGCTGGTGCCCGAGCTGCAGGCCCGTGGCCTGTTCAAGCGCGATTACGCCCAGGGCACGCTGCGCAACAAGCTGTTCGACGCAGGTGACCGGCTGGGCGCGCCGCACCCGGCCGCCGCGCTGCGCAGGGGCGCTGGGCAATGAGCGAGCTGCTGGCCCATGTCGACTGGCCCGAGGTGGGCCAGGCCTGCCTCGACACCCTGAGCATGCTCGGCGTAGCGCTGGGTTTCACGGTGCTGATGGGGCTGCCGCTGGGGGTGCTGCTGTACCTCACCGGCCAGCGCCAGTTGCTGGCCTCGCCGCTGGTGTACCGCGTGCTGTCGGTGGTGGTGAACGTGCTGCGTTCGATGCCGTTCATCATCCTGCTGATTGTGCTGATCCCGCTCACCCAGGTGGTGGCCGGTACTTCGCTGGGCGTGCCCGGCGCCATACCGCCGCTGGTGATCGGCTGTACGCCGTTCTTTGCGCGGCTGGTGGAAATCGCCCTGCGCGAGGTCGACCGCGGCCTGGTGGAGGCCACCCAGTCGATGGGTGGCAGCACCTGGCAGATCGTGTGGCACACCGTGCTGCCCGAGGCGCGCACCGGCCTGATCGCGGCGGTGACGGTGACCGCCATCGTGCTGGTGGACTACACGGCGATGGCCGGCGTGGTCGGTGGCGGCGGCCTGGGCGACCTGGCGATCCGCTTCGGCTACCAGCGCTTTCAGACCGACGTGATGGTGGTGACCGTGCTGCTGCTGATCGTGCTGGTACAGGTGCTGCAGGTGAGTGGCGACCGGCTGGTGCGGCGCTTCACCCGGCGTTGAATTGTGTTTCCCGTCAGCGGCAGCCGGGTTTCGCTGCCGCCGGCCCACGTATCCCACGGCGGCCAATGTTCTACCTGTTCAGGAGCAAGCCCATGAAGAAGACCCTGGCCGTACTGGCCGCCGTGCTGTCGCTGTCGGCGCACGCCAACGAGAAACTGGTGGTGGGCGCCACCCCGGTGCCGCATGCCGAGATCCTCGAGTTCGTCAAACCGGCGCTGGCGGCCGAAGGCGTGGACCTGGACATCAAGGTGTTCAGCGATTTCATCCAGCCAAACCTGCAACTGGCGGAGAAGAACCTGGACGCCAACTACTACCAGTACCGGCCATTCCTCGACGAATTCAACGCCACCCGCAAGACCGACCTGGTGCCGGTGGTGGGCGTGCACATCGAGCCTTTCGGTGCGTACTCCACCCGCATCAAGAGCATCGCCGAGCTCAAGGACGGTGCCAGCGTCGCCATCCCCAACGACCCGGTCAACGCCGGGCGTGCCCTGGTGCTGCTGCACGAAGCCGGGCTGCTCACCCTCAAGGACCCGAGCAACACCCTGGCGACCCAGCGCGACATCGCGGCCAACCCAAGGCACCTGAAGATTCGCGAACTCGAAGGCGCGCTGCTGGCCCGTGCGGTGAACCAGGTGGACCTGGCGTTCGTCTTCGCCAACTACGCGCTGGAGGCGGGCATCGATACCAGCAGCGCGCTGATCGTGGAGAAGGGCAAGGACCTGTACGTGGAGTACCTGGTCGCACGCCCCGACAACATCGATGACCCGCGCATCCAGAAGCTGGCCAAGGCGCTGAACTCGCCACAGGTGCGCGACTTCATCCTGACCCGCTACAAGGGCCAGATAGTGCCCGGCTTCTGAGCCCCGGTGGCCCGCGCTGGCGACAGCGCGGGCCTTGGTCGAATCGCATCCTTCGCAGGGCAGGCCTTGATCCATGGTCAGTTTCAATCAACAGCCGCTGGCAGGCGCCGTGCATATCCGCCTGGTGGGGCTCGGCAAGCAGTACCCGGGGCGCGAGCGCACTGTGCATGCGCTGCGCGACATCAACCTGGAGATACGCCGGGGCGAGGTGTTCGGCATCATCGGGCGCAGCGGCGCGGGCAAGTCGTCGCTGCTGCGTTCGCTCAACCGCCTGGAGCAACCCAGCAACGGCCAGGTGCTGATCGACGGCGAGGACATCGCCGGCTACGACACCGCGCAACTGGCCCGCCAGCGCCAGCGCACCGGCATGATCTTCCAGCACTTCAACCTGATGTCGGTGAAAACCGTCGGCGAGAACATCGGCCTGCCGCTCAAGCTGGCCGGCATTGGCCGCGCCGAGCGCGAGCGGCGGGTGAGCGAGATGCTGCAACTGGTGGGCCTGGAGGACAAGCGCGATGCCTTCCCTGCACAGCTGTCCGGTGGCCAGAAGCAGCGCGTCGGCATCGCCCGGGCGCTGGTGCTGCAGCCCGACCTGCTGCTGTGCGACGAGGCGACCTCGGCGCTGGACCCGCAAAGCACCCAGTCGATTCTGGCGCTGCTACGCGATATCAACCGGCGCCTGAACCTGACCATCGTGCTGATTACCCACGAGATGGAAGTGATCCGCGAGCTGTGCGACCGCGTGGTGGTGCTGGAGGCGGGCGAGGTGGTGGAGCAGGGCGAGGTGTGGCGGGTGTTCGGCTGCCCGTGCCACGAGGTGACCCGCACCCTGCTGCGCACCCTGCACCCTGGCGGCGCCCATGACCTGGCCCCAGCCAGCGCCGGCGACTGGCTGCTCGACCTGCATTACACCGGGGCCCGTGGCCAGGCGCCGGAGCTGAGCGCGATCAGCGCGGCACTGGGTTACCCGACCCACCTGGTGCAGGCCAATATCGAGCGTATCCAGGGGCGTATCCTTGGCCGTCTGCGCGTGCGCGTGGAGGCCCCTGAACAGGTGTGTGCGCAGGTGCTGCAGCAGGCCCGCACAGTGGCCGACAGCGTCGAGCGGGTGGCCGCACGGGCCTGAGCCGACCGGCCTGCACCGGGTAGCCCGGGCCCTGCCCGTTACTGGCTGGCGGCGGGCCTGGCCTGGCCGGCACGCACGTCGAAGGCGCCCCCGGTGAAGGCGCCATCCACCGTCACCTTGCTTTTGCCGGGCAGCAGCGGGAACACCAGTTCGGCGAAGCGGTAGGCTTCCTCCAGGTGCGGGTAGCCCGACAGCACGAAGCGGTCCACGCCCAGGGCGACGTACTCCTGCAGCCGTGCCGCCACCGTGGCCGGGTCGCCGACCAGTGCGGTGCCCGCGCCGCCACGCACCAGGCCGACCCCGGCCCACAGGTTGGGCGAGACTTCCAGCCGGTCGCGGCGCCCGCCGTGCAGCGCGGCCATGCGCCGCTGGCCTTCGGAATCCATGCTGGCGTAGTTGGCCTGTGCGGCGGCGATGGTGGCCTCGTCCAGGTGGCTGATCAGTTCCTCGGCCGCCGCCCAGGCCTGTTCACTGGTTTCACGCACGATCACATGCAGGCGCACGCCAAACTGCACCGTGCGCTCGTGGCGGGCGGCACGGGCGCGCACGTCGGCGATCTTTTCGGCCACCGCGGCGGGTGGCTCGCCCCAGGTCAGGTAGGCGTCCACATGCCTGGCCGCCAGCTCGTGCGCGGCGGCTGACGAGCCACCGAAGTACAGCGGCGGGTAGGGCGTCTGCACCGGCGCGAAGAAGTTCTGCGCGCCCTCCACCCGCAGGTGCTCGCCGTGAAAGTCGACCCGTTCGCCACTGAGCAACTGGCGCCACACGGTGAGGAATTCGTCGGCGGCGTCGTAGCGCTGGTCGTGCGCGAGAAACACGCCATCGGCGGCCAGCTCGGTGGCATCGCCGCCGGGCACCACGTTGAGCAGCAGGCGTCCGCCGCTGGCCTGGTCGAGGGTGGCGGCCTGGCGCGCCGACGCGGTGGGGTTGCCCAGCGAGGTGCGCAGGGCCACCAGCAGCTTGAGGCGGTGGGTCACCGGCACCAGGCTGGCGGCGGTGACCCAGGGGTCGAGGCAGCTGCTGCCGGTGGGGATGAGAATGCCGTCATAGCCGAGGTTCTCGGCGGCCACGGCAATCTGGCGCATGTAGGCGTTGGTGGCCGGGCGCCCGCTGGCGGAGTGGCCGAGGTAGCGGGTGTCGCCGGAGGTGGGCAGAAACCAGAAGATATCGAGGCTCATGGTGGGGTGCTCGTTGCAGGAAGAATGGGCCACCGCCCCGGCCGGGACGGCGTGCAACGCAAGGTGGGTGAGGTCGCTGCTTGCTTGGGCAAGTCTGGATCAGATCGACAGATTGATGACGCGTGTGGCGTTCGGCTCCGGTGGCGGCTGGCGCTTGTTCACCACCAGTTCGCCGATGCGGATCAGCAGGGCACGGGTGACGTTGCGGCTCAGGCCCAGCAGGCGCGCGGTGTGCACCTGGTTGTAGTGGCAGAAGCGGTAGGCACTGCGCAGCAGCGCCTCCTCGACCTTTTCATGCAGCGCGCCGTGCTCTTCTTCGAACAGCTTCTGAAACGCGCGCTGCAACAGGGCGTTGGCGGATGTGTCCGGGGCGGGTGTGCCCTCGGGCCGCTCGATGCGCAGGTTGGACAGGCGCAGGTCGTCCTGCTGGATCACGCCGTCATGGCAGATCAGCAGGGTGTGGTGGATGACGTTTTCCAGCTCGCGGATGTTGCCCGGCCAGTCGTAGCTGGCCAGCTTGTGCTCGGCCTCGCTGCTCAACTGCACATCGCCATAGCCCAGGCGGGCGCTGTAGCTGGCCATGAAGTGGCGGGTCAGCGGCAGGATATCGCCGGGGCGCTCGCGCAGCGGGTACAGCTGCAGGCTGACCACGTTGAGGCGGTAGAACAGGTCTTCGCGAAAGTGCCCGGCGTTGATCGCCTTTTCCAGCTGCACGTTGGTGGCGGCCAGCACGCGCACGTTGATCGGGATGCTCTTGCGCGACCCCAGGCGCACCACTTCGCGCTCCTGCAGCACGCGCAGCAGCTTGACCTGGATGGCCATCGGCAGGTCGCCGATCTCGTCGAGAAACAGCGTGCCGCCGTCGGCTTCCTCGAACCAGCCGGCCTTGGACGCCAGGGCGCCGGTGAAGGCGCCCTTTTCGTGGCCGAACAGTTCGGCCTCGACCAGCGACTCGGAGAACGCCCCGCAGTTGACCGCCACGAACGGCCCGTGGTGGCGCCGGCTGAGGTTGTGGATATGTCGCGCCACCAGCTCCTTGCCCGTACCGGTTTCGCCAATGATCAGCACGCTGGCCTCACTCGGCGCGACCTGCTGCAGGTGGGCGAGCAGCGCCTGCGACCTCGGGTCTTCGAACACCTGTGCGGTGGCCCTGATCGAGGTGGCCAGGGTTGGCGATGGCGGGAGCGTCAACAGGTGCATGGGCAGCCCTCAGGAGTAGAAGGACGGGGCGGGTACCGTCCGGTTCAGGGCCCAGTCACCCAGCTCGTGGACCTTGTAGTCCACCGGGTCGTGCAGGGTCTGGGTGCGCAGGTTGCGCCAGTAGCGATCGAAGCGCAGCGAGGCATGCGTGGCGCGCGCGCCGGTCACTTCGAACAGGCGGTTGCACAGGTCCAGGCCGGTGCGGGTGGCCGCCACCTTGGCCGCGGCGATGGACAGCGCCAGCTGCCCGCGCTCGTCGCTGCTCAGCGTGGGGCCCTTGTGCCAGGCTTCGTCGAGCTGGTTGCAGGCGCGTTCGGCCAGCAGCCGAACGCCTTCCAGGCCCACCCAGAAGTCGCCGTAGTGGCGCAGGATGTACGGGTCTTCGCTGACGTGCCGGGCATTGGACTTGAACCACGGTCGCCCTTCCTTGAGCGTGTACTGGCGTGCCTCTTCCAGCGCCCCTTCGGCGATGCCGAGGAAGATGTGCGCAAAGTGCAGTTGCGCGATCAGCGGGCGCAGGCAGGCGAACGGAGTGCTCAGCGGGCCGGGGTCGAGCAGCAGTTCGGATTCCTCGACGCGCACGCGCTCGAAGGTGGCGCTGCCGCTGTCGGTCTGGCGCTGGCCCATGTTGTTCCAGTCGCCATGCAGGGTGATGCCGGTACGTGCCGTGGGGATGGCGGCGATCAGCAACTTGCCGCCGGCGCTTTCATCCACCGCCGAGGCGATCAGCATTTCCGAGTCGCTGGCGCCGGAGCAGAAGCTCTTCTTGCCCGAGAATTCGCGCCAGCCGTCGTACTTCTTGACCACGGTGCGGGTGTCGAGCGGGTTCAGGGCATTGCCCCAGAACCAGTTCTTGCGGGCGGTCTGCTCGAACCAGGGCTGCCACTGGTCGGGGCTGGAGAACAGGCGCACGGTGGCCAGCATCAGGTGCTGGAAGCCGAACACGTGGGCGATGGAGCTGTCGACCCGGGCGAACTCGCGCACGATGTTCAGGGTTTCGCCCCAGCTGGCGCCCATGCCGCCGAACTGCGTGGGAATGCTCAGGGCCAAGAGGCCGCTGTGGCGAATGGCGTCACGCTCGGCCTTGGGTGTGCCGCCACGCTCGTCGCGTTCGGCGGCGGTCAGTGCGAACTCGGCGGCCAGGGCGCGCGCGGCCTGCAGCGGGCTGAGCAGGGTGGGTTCCGGTTGCTTGGCACTCATGCGGTCTGCGCCTTGGGCAGCACATCGTTGGCGATCATTTCGCCGAACGGCCCGGTCAGGTTGGTGACGCCGCGCCCGGCCAGGCTGGCGTAGGGTTCTGGCAGCAGCGGGAACACCAGCTCGGCGAAGCGGTAGGCTTCCTCCAGATGGGGGTAGCCGGAGAAGATGAAGCTTTCGATGCCCAGGTCGGCGTATTCCTTTATGCGCGCGGCCACCTGTTGCGGGTCGCCCACCAGCGCGGTGCCGGCGCCGCCCCGTACCAGGCCCACACCGGCCCACAGGTTGGGGGCGATCTCCAGCTGGTCGCGGCGACCGCCGTGCAGGGCAGCCATGCGCCGTTGGCCTTCGGAGTCGAAGCGCGCGAAGGACTGTTGCGCCGCGGCGATGGTGTCGTCGCTGATGTGCGCGATCAGGCGGTCGGCGGCCTGCCAGGCCTCTTCGGCGGTTTCGCGCACGATCACGTGCAGGCGGATGCCGAACTTCACCGTGCGCCCGTGCCTGGCGGCGCGGGCGCGCACATCGGCGATCTTCTCGGCGACGGCGGCGGGCGGTTCGCCCCAGGTGAGGTACACGTCCAGCTGTTCGGCGGCCAGGTCATGGGCGGCGTCGGACGAGCCACCGAAGTACAGCGGCGGGTAGGGCTTTTGTACCGGTGGGTAGAGCGCCTTGGCGTTCTCGACCTTGAAGTGCTTGCCCTCGAAATCCACCGACTCGCCTTGCAGTACGCGGCGCCAGATACGCAGGAACTCGTCGGTGACCTCGTAGCGTTCGCTGTGGCTGAGGTGGATGCCGTCGCCGCGGTTCTCGTCGGGGTCGCCGCCGGTGACCACGTTGATCAGCAGGCGCCCGCCGGACAGGCGGTCCAGGGTGGCGGTCATGCGCGCCGACACGGTGGGCGAGATGATGCCGGGGCGAATGGCTACCAGGTAGCGCAGGCGTTCGGTCAGCGGCGCCAGGGCCGAGGCGACCACCCAGGAGTCCTCGCACGAGCGGCCGGTGGGGATCAGCACGCCGTGGTAGCCCAGGCCATCGGCGGCCTGGGCGATCTGCTTGAGGTAGTTGAGGGTGACCGGGCGCGCGCCGTCGCTGGTGCCGAGGAAATGACCGTCGCCGTGGGTGGGCAGGAACCAGAACACGTTCATCGTTCGGCCCCGCTGGCGAGCTTGCGCTGGCTGTGGGCGTGGGCGGCGAAGAACGGTGCGGCACGCTCGGCGGCCAGGCTGACACGGGCTTGCAGCACCGGGCTGCTGACCTGGTAGTTCTGCAGGTCGCCTTCGCTGCCATACACGCCGATGGGTAGGGTCAGCGCCTGGAAGAAGCTGAACAGCGGGCGCAGCTGGTGGTCGATCACCAGCGCATGCAGCGGGCTGCCACCGGTGGCGGCCAGCAGCACCGGGGTGTCGATCAGGCTGTCCTGGCCCACCAGGTCGAACAGGTGCTTGAGCAGGCCGGGGTAGGAGCCGCGGTAAACCGGCGAGGCAACGATCAGCAGGTCGGCATGCTCGATGGCCTGCAGCTGCTGTTCGACCGTGGCCGGCAGTTCGGCGCGCGACAGGGCGCCGCCTACCGGGCGGGCGATCTCGCTCAGCTCGATGAGCTGGGCGTCGATGTGCAGGTGCTTGCCCAGCTCGGCGACGATCGCCTCGGTCAGTGCCAGGGTGCGGGAGGGGCGATAGGCGCCGCCGGAAACGGCGACGACCTTGAGTGCTGCGGTCATGTGTGCGTCCTGTGGTGTGGCCCTGCGCTCAGAGCGTTACCCAGGCTTGAGCAAGAGCCGTACCACAGTCGCAGGCCCCGTTTTTGCTGGGCCTGGCGCGGTAGTGAGGTGGCAATGGTGTTGGTGCGGGAGGTTTTTGTTGGCTGGCTGTTGCTGGGGCAACAGTTGCTGGGCAGACAGTTGGCTGTCTGTGTAGGCCTGGCGCGCTACTGCTTGGGTTGCAGCGAATCGTGGTGCATCAACTTACCGCGTTGGCGAAGTACTGGCTGGGCGCCGCGCCCAGCACGCGCCGGAACACACTGGTGAACGCACTGGGGCTGCTGTAGCCAAGGTCCGTCGCCACCCGCGTGATCGCCTCGCCATTGCCCAGGCGCACCACCGCCGACATCAGGCATGCCTGCTGTCGCCATGCCACGAAGCTGATGCCGGTGTGCTGGCGAAACAGCCGGGTGAAGGTGCGCCGGCTCATGCCCACCTGGCGGGCCATGTCATCGATCCCTGTATCCAGCGAGGGCTGTGCCAGCAAGTGCTGGCAGGCCCGGGCGAGCCTGGGTTCGCTGGGCAGCGGTGCATTCAGCGACAGCGCCGGCATGTCGGCAATCTCGTGCAGCAGCAGGTTCATCAGGTAGCCCTCGCGGCTGCCTTCGGCATACAGCGCCGGCACATCCCGGGCGCCCAGCAGCAGTTGGCGCAGCAGCGTCGACACACCGAACACCTGGCAGTGTGCGGGCAGGCCGAGGCGGGTGGCGGCAGGCTGGCGCACATAGGTGTTCAGCATCGTCACCGGGCCGTTCATGCTCATCTCGTGGGGCACGCCTGCGGGCACCCAGATGGCCCGCTGCGGCGGCACCACCCAGTTGCCCTGGCGGGTGAACACCGTGATCACCCCGCAGGCCGCATAGGCGAACTGCCCACGCTGATGGGTATGCAAGGCAAAGTGCTGCCCGTCGCCATAGTCGTTGGCTGTGACCACGGCGTCGCGGGGGGTGTGTTCATAGGGGTCGATGTCGATTTCGCGCATGGCCCGAATTTAATGATCTATGACCTGATAGTGCAAGCGAGCCAGTGTGCTCATTGCGCATAGTGGCGCCCTGACTTTCGGGATAGGTACACCATGCAAAAGAAACATCTGGCCCTGGCCGTGCTGGTGACGGCGGTGTGGGGGTTCAACTTTCCCATCACCAAGCTCGGCCTGGCCGCAATTGACCCGCTGCTGTTGACGGCGTTGCGATTCACCCTGGCGGCGTTGCCGTGGGTGTTCTTCATCCGGCGCCCGGCGGTCGGCCTGGGCTGGGTGGCGGCATACGGGTTGATCTTTGGCGTGGCGATGTGGGCGTTGATCAACCTGGGTATCGAGCTGGGCGTGCCGCCGGGCACGGCGGCGTTGCTGGTGCAGTTCAGTGCGTTTTTCACCCTGGGCTGGGGCGTGTTGCTGTTTCGCGAACGCCTTGGCGTGGGGCAGGGCGTCGGGGTGGGGCTGGCAGTGCTGGGGCTGGTGTCCATCATCGGTGGCAGGCCCGGCGATGGCTCGGTGGTGGGTTATGGCTTGTTGCTGGTGAGTGCGTTCAGCTGGAGTGTGGGCAACGTCATCATCAAGCGCTCGAAGGTGCGCGAGATGTTTGCCTTTGTGGTGTGGGCGAGCCTGTTCGCACCGCTGCCGCTGGTGCTGCTCACCTGGCTGATGCATGGCAACGCGCCGTTCACCGGGGTGGTTGCGCAGGTGGGGTGGGTGGCGGTGTTTTCGCTGATGTTCCAGGTGTATGCGGCGACGCACTTCTGTTACTGGGGGTGGAACCTGCTGCTGCGTGAGTACCCGGTGTCGAAGGTGGCGCCGTTGTCGTTGCTGATCCCGGTATTCGGGGTGGCAGGTTCGATGGTGCTGCTGGGGCACCGGGTGGATGCGCACGAGGCGGTTTCGATCGGGTTGATTCTGGCGGCGCTGGGGGCGGGGTTCGTGAGGTGTCCCTCTTCGCCAGCAAGGCTGGCTTCTGCGGGGCGGCGGGGTTGTGTGTAGGAGCCAGCGTTGCTGGCGAATGCTTTTCTGTACGTTTGCGAAGGCCGATGACGTTGTGAGGGCGCGCGGTTTCTGAGCTGCCGTATAGGCAGCTTAAAAGAACCTGGGCAGTCCCTGATTCACTGTCGTATAGGGCACTAATTCTCGGCAGAGACCGGAGGTGTTCGCGAGAAAACTCCCCCGCTGAACGCAAAACCCCAAATCGCACGCACAAAAAAGCCGACTCAAAAAGTCGGCTTTTTTGTGCGTTTGGTGCAGAGGGAGATTCGAAAATAGCCTCTAACCTCCATGATTTGGTGGGTCTTGATCCTCCTAGAGAGTATTTCTACTCACAAATCTACTCACATTGGGATGAGCTTTTTCGCTAGGACAGGCGCTAGTCAGTTCAGTCTCAAAATGACATCATTGAGTGCAGAAGCTGATCTCATGGAGTCTGTCTGTGGATGCGATAAATAATTTTCTGGCCACTTATAGAGTCGGTGACTACGCCGGAATTCTAGGTCTAATCGTCTCGGTCATCGGTTTTATATGGACCGTTCGAGCTGCGGTATCATCTAGAGACGCTGCATTGCAAACTAAAGCTGTTGTGCAGGATATACGAAATGATATGCGAAGAACTGAAACAGTTTCCGATTTTTCAGCTGCGGTAGCAATCATGGAGGAGATCAAGCGTTTGCATCGATTGCAGTCTTTGGAACTGCTGCCTGATCGATACTCTCAAATTACTAAATTCTTAATAGGCGTCAGGTCAGCTAATCCGCTTTTGACAGAGGATGAACATAAGGTAATTCAAAGTGCTATCACACAGTTTTCAGCGTTGGAGCGTCTAATTGACGGCTGCTTGGCCAAAACGACTCAGCTTGATACTGCTAAAGTTAATGGTTTGGTATCTAAGCAACTTGAAGCTGTCCATGGCTTGCTTGTAAGCATGAAATCAAAGATTGGCGGAGTGGGCAATGAGTAATCAAAAATTTGTCTCAATTATCAAGAAGCTCATCGAGAAAACTGACTCTGGTGAGTTGGATTGGCAACCTACTGAAATAACAGGCACTTATCAGGTTTCGTTTCCTCGGTTTTCTGTTCGCATATTTTCTCGAGAAGGCGATATGGGGCCGGATATCCACGTGCAGGTTATAAGCGAAGATGGAAGTATCTTGGATGATGTCAAGGATGGGGAATTATCCCAACTAATGCCCGGGGCGTATACTCTCATGGGTAACCTTCTACAGAACGCTAGACGATGCGCTATGGGCGTGGACGCAGCATTAGATGCTCTTCTGGAAGAATTGACTAAAGACGATATACCATTTTAGGGTTTTCAAGGTGAGTGGGTGGCCCTCAACGTTGGGGGTACCCATATCTACCACTGTCTCCTGTGGGTGCAGGGTGGGTGCATTTACCTCCCGTCATCATGGAGGTAGCCACCAGTTGCACCGAGGAGATGATCTGACTCTTGCAAGCCGTGCATCTTGGCCAGATAGCCCATCAGATCAGTGCTGGATCGAGCGTTCACCGTATAGGCACCAAACGAAGTTTGGTGCGGTGACATCACTTATGTCTGGGTTCAAGGTCGCTGGCACTATTTGGCTGCCATCATCGATCTACTCGCCCGCCGCGTGTTGGGCTGGGCATTTTCCGCGAATCCCGATGCCGACCTGGTGATCAAGGCCTTGGACATGGCCTATGAACAGCGTGGTCGGCCACAGAATGTGCTGTTTCACAGCGACCAAGGAAGCCAATATGGCAGCCGAAGCTTCCGTCAGCGGCTGTGGCGTTATCGGTTCAAACAGAGCATGAGTCGACGGGGAAACTGCCACGACAACGCGCCGATGGAGCGGTTGTTTCGCAGTCTGAAAACAGAATGGGTGCCAGAGGTGGGCTACATGAGTGCTTCGCTGGCACAGCAGGATATTGGTCGGTTTTTGATGCAGCGCTACAACTGGCAACGGCCACATCAATTTAATAGCGGGCTGGAGCCTGCTGTGGCCGAAGAAAAACTTAACGCAGTGTCCGGGATTAGTTGACCACTACAGTTCCGTGCAACACGTATACACAGCAACAGCCCGAAAAAAGCGGCCTCTCTCACAGCGACATTGATGCTGCACCCCTTTAACCGTTCAACTCGATCTAGGTTTCAATCCAGAGCCTCGACGTGAAGCTTTTTGGGGTGTTTGCGCCGAAACAGGTAGAGAGAGAAAAGCCCCATGCACAGTTATACGCCCCCCATTATGATGACGGGAGTATTCGTCTTCTCGAGGCTCGGAGTTAGTACCGTGCTAACAGTTTCCGGATTGGCCAACAATCCGATCAACATCATCGCGCCACCGCCAACGAGTGGCACCCAGGTAGATATGCTGCTCAGAATCATCCGGAAAAAGCGTGTGGGTCGATTGCGCTTAAGGCTGCGTGACCGAGTTATCCGCCCCACAGATTTCAAGCCCTTGGGTAACCCTCGCAACGTCCCGCGGATTTCAGCATGGCGTTTAGCGCTTGTGTGGAGAATTTCCACGACTACGCCGTCCCCAGAGCCCAGAAAGCCAAAACCCATTACTGACTCGTTTGGGGCCTCCATGGTGGGAGTTTGAACCCACAATCCATTCACTACACGGGTCGACTTCAGGATCATGACGGATAGGATTGCTCCGTCATATCCGACATGGAAACGTAATGGGTCGAGGCCAACTAGGTCGTCACCCGAGATTGTGTTTTCGCCAGTGTTCCAGAGGACAATGACCGACTTGGTCAGTCGAGGAATGTTGGTCCCGTGATAATGAACCGAGATGCCGCTAGGGAGTGCGTCGGAGGCGCTTCCCAGCAAATGCTCTCCAAGATACGCATAGCTGAGACTCGTTCGTTGCCTGGTGAGGAAATAAACGATAGGAACGCTAATCAGGCCTAAGAGACCAATGATTGATCCCACCCACCCTGGGGACAAGAAGCTGAGGGTACTGTCAAACCAGCTCATAATCCTTACTATGACGAGGCTAGGACGAAGGCTCTTTGTACGTTGGGCCAAAAAAGGGCCTGCATCGCTGCAGGCCCTTGCTTTGTCTGATGCCGAAACCGAGCTGTGCGCTTGCACTCGCGACAGCCACAGTTATGCCAAAATTACGGCGTAGAAAGAAAAAAGCCTGTAGATCAATGATCTACAGGCTCGTATTGGTGCCCCGAGGGAGACTCGAACTCCCACTCCTTTCGAAAACGGATTTTGAATCCGCCGCGTCTACCAATTCCGCCATCAGGGCTTGTGGCGGCGAAGTATAGTGAGGCGCCTACCGTTGGTCAATCAGCTTTCATGGTCAATTTTGCCGCTTTCCGCTAAACTTTGCGGCCCTGTCAAACCGATCACCATCATGCGCGTCGCCGATTTCTCCTTTGAGCTTCCAGATTCCCTGATCGCCCGCCATCCACTGGCTGAACGGCGCAGCAGCCGGCTGTTGACCCTCGACGGGCCTACCGGCGCGCTCGCGCATCGCCAGTTCACCGACCTGCTCGAGCACCTGCGCCCGGGCGATCTGATGGTGTTCAACAACACCCGGGTGATCCCGGCCCGACTGTTCGGCCAGAAGGCCTCCGGCGGCAAGCTGGAGATCCTCATCGAGCGCGTGCTCGACAGCCATCGCGTGCTCGCCCACGTGCGCTCGAGCAAGTCGCCCAAGCCAGGCACCCAGCTGCTGATCGACGGCGGTGGCGAAGCCGAGATGGTCGCGCGCCACGACGCGCTGTTCGAGCTGCGCTTCACCGAAGAGGTGCTGCCACTGCTCGACCGCGTCGGCCACATGCCGTTGCCTCCTTATATAGACCGCCCCGACGAAGGCGCCGACCGCGAGCGCTATCAGACGGTCTATGCGCAGCGCTCCGGCGCCGTGGCCGCGCCCACCGCCGGCCTGCACTTCGATGAAGAGCTGATGGGCAAGATCGCCGAAAAGGGCGTGAGCACCGCCTTCGTCACCCTGCACGTGGGCGCCGGCACCTTCCAGCCGGTGCGCGTGGAGCGCATCGAAGATCACCACATGCATAAAGAGTGGCTCGAAGTGGGCCAGGACGTGGTGGACGCCGTGGCCGAATGCCGGGCGCGCGGCGGGCGGGTGATCGCGGTCGGCACCACCAGCGTGCGCTCGCTGGAAAGCGCGGCGCGCGACGGTACGCTCAAGCCGTTCAGCGGCGATACCGACATCTTTATTTTCCCGGGCCGCCCGTTCCACGTGGTCGACGCCCTGGTGACCAACTTCCATTTGCCCGAATCCACGCTGCTGATGCTGGTTTCGGCCTTCGCCGGTTACCCCGAGACCATGGCTGCCTACGCCGCAGCGGTGGAAAACGGCTACCGCTTCTTCAGTTACGGTGATGCCATGTTCATCACCCGCAATCCGGCGCCACGCGGGCCCGAGGATCAAGCATGAGTCGCACCTGTCGTATGTCCTTCGAGTTGCTGGCCACCGACGGCAAGGCCCGTCGCGGCCGCCTGACATTCCCCCGGGGCGTGGTCGAAACCCCGGCCTTCATGCCGGTGGGCACCTATGGCACGGTCAAGGGCATGCTGCCGCGCGACATCGAGGCCATCGGCGCGCAGATGATCCTGGGCAACACCTTCCACCTGTGGCTGCGCCCGGGCACCGAGGTGATCAAGGCCCACGGCGACCTGCACGACTTCATGAAGTGGCAGGGCCCGATCCTCACCGACTCCGGCGGCTTCCAGGTGTTCAGCCTGGGCGCGATGCGCAAGATCAAGGAGGAGGGCGTGACCTTCGCCTCCCCGGTGGACGGCTCCAAGGTGTTCATGGGCCCGGAAGAGTCGATGCAGGTGCAGCGCGACCTGGGCTCGGACGTGGTGATGATTTTCGACGAGTGCACCCCGTACCCGGCCGATGAAGATGTGGCGCGCATCTCCATGGAGCTGTCGCTGCGCTGGGCCCAGCGCTCCAAGAACGCCCACGGCGACAGCACTGCAGCGCTGTTCGGCATCGTGCAGGGCGGCATGCACCGCAACCTGCGCGAGCGTTCGCTGGAGGGCCTGGACAAGATCGGCTTCGACGGCCTGGCCATTGGCGGGCTGTCGGTGGGCGAGCCCAAGCACGAGATGATCAAGGTGCTGGACTACCTGCCGGGCATGATGCCGGCTGACAAACCTCGTTACCTTATGGGGGTAGGCAAGCCGGAAGATCTCGTTGAGGGTGTGCGCCGCGGCGTCGACATGTTCGATTGCGTGATGCCCACGCGCAATGCGCGCAACGGTCATCTGTTTGTCGATACCGGCGTGCTTAAAATCCGTAACGCGTTCCATCGCCATGATGATTCGCCACTGGATCCGACCTGTGACTGCTACACCTGCCAGAACTTCTCCCGCGCTTATCTGCATCACCTGGATAAATGCGGCGAAATGTTGGGCAGCATGTTGAATACCATCCACAACTTGCGTCATTACCAGCGCCTGATGGCTGGTTTGCGCGAGGCTATTCAACAGGGTACATTGGCCGCCTTTGTCGATGCCTTTTACGCCAAGCGCGGGCTGCCTGTGCCGCCCTTGGATTGATGTTCTGTCGAACCTGACACACGTACAACAACTTGCAACTTGGAGTGCTAAATGAGCTTTCTGATTCCTGCCGCTTACGCGGACGCAGCAGCCCCGGCAGCTGCCGCCGGCCCAGCCGGTACCGGCTTCGAGTGGATTTTCCTGGTCGGCTTCCTGGTCATCTTCTACCTGATGATCTGGCGTCCACAGGCCAAGCGCGCCAAAGAGCAGAAGAACCTGCTGAGCAACCTGCAGAAAGGTGACGAAGTTGTCACCAACGGCGGTATTGCCGGCAAGATCGTCAAAGTGGCCGATGACTTCGTGGTGCTGGAAGTGTCCGACACCGTGGAACTGAAGTTCCAGAAGGGTGCTATTGCCGCGACCCTGCCCAAGGGCACGCTCAAAGCGATCTAAGTTTCAGATTTTCTACAATCGACGGGGCGCGCAAGGCGCCCCGCGTCTTGAACGGGCGGCGTGATGCTGAACAAATATCCTCTATGGAAATACGCACTGATCCTGGCGGTACTGGCGATCGGTTTTATTTATTCCGCTCCCAACCTCTACCCTGACGATGCGGCTATTCAGGTCAGCGGTGCCAGCACGGCGCTGCAGGTCAGCCAGGCCGACCTGGACCGTGCCACCAAGGCACTGGCCGACGCCGGTATCGCGGTCAAGGGTGCAAGCCTGGGCGAGAAGGGCAAGGGCGCACTGGTGCGTCTGGCCAAACAGGACGACCAACTGCCTGCCAAAGACGTTGTGCGCAAGGCACTGGGTGACGACTACGTCGTTGCACTGAACCTGGCCCCGACCACTCCGCAATGGCTGCGCAACCTGGGTGCAAGCCCGATGAAGCTGGGCCTGGACCTGTCCGGTGGTGTGCACTTCCTGCTTGAAGTGGACATGGACAAGGCCATGGCGGCACGTCTGAAGGTGTACGAAGGCGAAGTCAAAAGCCTGCTGCGCAAGGAGCGTGTGCGCTACCGCAGCCTGCCGCAGCAAGATGGCGGCATTCAACTGGGCTTCTCCGATGACCAGTCCCGCGAACAGGCTCGCAGCCTGATCCGCAAGAATTTCAACGATTTCGAGCTGACCACCACCGAGCGTAACGGCCTGTCGGTGCTGCGTCTGGCGATTACCCCGGCCAAGGTCGCGGAAATCCGTGAATACTCGATCAAGCAGAACCTGACCACGGTACGTAACCGCGTCAACGAACTGGGTGTGGCCGAGCCACTGGTTCAGCGCCAGGGTGCCAACCGCATCGTGGTCGAGCTGCCAGGCGTGCAGGACACCGCCGAAGCCAAGCGTATCCTGGGCAAGACCGCGAACCTGGAGTTCCGTCTGGGTGCCGAGCCGGGTGCGTCCAAGGCTACTACCGAGACCTTCGAGTTCCGTGAGGGCGGTCGCCCACCGGCAGCGGTCGAGCGTGGCCTGATCATCACCGGTGACCAGGTCACCGACGCCCAGGCCAGCTTCGACGAGCAGGGTCGCCCGCAGGTGAACATCCGCCTGGATGGCCACGGCGGCGAGCTGATGAGCCGCGCCACGCGCAGCAACGTCGGGCGCAGCATGGCGGTGATCTTCATCGAACAGCGTCCGGTTACCCGCTACGTCAAGCAGATGGTCGACGGTGTCGAGAAAGACGTGCCGGTGCAGTCGTTCGTGGAAGAGAAGCGCATCATCAGCCTGGCGACCATCCAGTCGCCGCTGGGCAGCCAGTTCCGCATCACCGGCCTGAACGGCCAGGGTGAGTCGTCCGAACTGGCCCTGCTGCTGCGTGCCGGTGGTCTGGCGGCGC
The DNA here is from genome assembly GCF_002478435.1 of Pseudomonas sp. UBA7500. Classification (NCBI taxonomy): domain Bacteria; kingdom Pseudomonadati; phylum Pseudomonadota; class Gammaproteobacteria; order Pseudomonadales; family Pseudomonadaceae; genus Pseudomonas; species Pseudomonas sp. UBA7500. Next base: position 231,766 of record NZ_DLNW01000006.1, read on the forward strand.
CGATGTACTTCGCCGAAGAACGTACCATTGGCCCAAGCCTGGGTGCCGACAACATCACCAAGGGTATCGATGCATCGCTGTGGGGCATGCTGTTCGTGTCGCTGTTCATCATGGCCATCTACCGTGCCTTCGGCCTGATCGCCACCATCGCCCTGGCGGGCAACATGGTGCTGCTGCTGGCGCTGATGTCGCTGCTGGGGGCTACGCTGACCCTGCCGGGCATTGCCGGTATCGTGCTGACCATGGGTATGGCGGTCGACGCCAACGTACTGATCTTCTCGCGCATACGTGAAGAACTGGCCAATGGCATGTCGGTGCAGCGCGCCATCCACGAAGGCTTCAACCGTGCCTACACCGCGATCGTCGATGCCAACCTGACCACCCTGCTGGTGGGCGGCATCCTGTTCGCCATGGGTACCGGTCCGGTCAAGGGCTTCGCGGTTACCATGTCCCTCGGGATTTTCACCTCGATGTTCACGGCCGTCATGGTCACCCGCGCAATGGTCAACCTGACCTGCGGTGGGCGGGATATCAAGAAGTTGTGGGTATAAGGGGCTGCCATGTTACGTACCATTAACTTCATGGGTGTGCGGAACGTCGCGTTCGGCGTCACCCTGCTGCTGACTGTGCTGGCACTGTTCAGCTGGTTCTACAAAGGGCTCAACTTCGGCCTGGACTTCACTGGCGGTACGCTCATCGAGCTGACCTACGAGCGCCCGGCCAACCTTGGCGAGGTTCGTGAAGAGCTGGTCAGGTCCGGCTTCCACGATGCCGTGGTGCAGAGCTTCGGTGCTACCACCGACCTGCTGGTGCGCATGCCGGGCGACGACCCGATGCTGGGCAACAAGGTGGCCGAGGCGCTGCAAAAGATCAGCACCGACAACCCGGCCACGGTCAAGCGTGTCGAGTTCGTCGGCCCGCAGGTGGGCGAGGAACTGCGTGACCAGGGCGGCCTGGGCATGCTGCTGGCGCTGGGCGGCATCCTGGTCTACCTGGCCTTCCGCTTCCAGTGGAAGTTTGCGGTGGGCGCCATCCTGTCGCTGGTGCACGACGTGATCGTGACCATGGGCATCCTGTCGTTCTTCCAGATCACCTTCGACCTGACGGTGCTGGCGGCGGTGCTGGCGATCATCGGCTACTCGCTCAACGACACCATCGTGGTGTTCGACCGGGTACGGGAAAACTTCCGCGTGATGCGCAAGGCTTCGCTGATCGAGAACATCAACGTCTCGACCACCCAGACCCTGCTGCGTACCGTGGCCACCTCGGTGTCCACCTTGCTGGCGATCGCGGCACTGCTGTTCTTCGGTGGTGACAACCTGTGGGGCTTCTCGCTGGCACTGTTCATCGGTGTAATGGCCGGTACCTACTCGTCGATCTACATCGCCAACGTGGTGCTGATCTGGCTGAACCTGAACAGTGAAGACCTGATCCCGCCGGTGAAAACCGAGGGTGTGGACGAGCGTCCATAAGGCTTTTTGCCACTGTCCTGAGCGGTACAAGAAGGCGCGAGTATTGAACTCGCGCCTTTTTTTATGCTCCAAGGCTGGGAGAAGCGCGGGCGTGTTCCCGCAGGTAAATCAGGAGGTTCACGTGAACAAGTCAATGCTGGTGGGTGCGGTGCTGGGTGCTGTCGGTGTCACTGCCGGAGGTGCCGTGGCTACCTACAGCTTGGTCAAGGGCGGGCCGCAATACGCGCAGGTGACGTCGGTGCAGCCGGTCAAGCAGACCGTCAAGACGCCACGGGAAGTCTGCAAGGATGTCACGGTGACCCGTCAGGCGCCGGTGAAGGATCAGCACCAGATCGCCGGTACCGTGCTGGGCGCCGTGGCAGGTGGGTTGCTGGGTAACCAGATCGGCGGCGGCAATGGCAAGAAGATCGCGACCGTGGCCGGTGCCGTCGGTGGTGGCTATGCCGGCAACAAGGTGCAGGAAGGCATGCAGAACCGCGATACCTACACCACCACGCAAACCCGCTGCAACACGGTCAATGACCTGAGCGAGAAGGTGGTGGGGTACGACGTGAAGTATTCGATTGGCGACAAGGCCGGGCAGGTGCGCATGGAGCGCGACCCGGGTTCGCAGATCCCGCTGGACGAGAATGGCAAGCTGGTACTGACGCAGGCACAGCCTGGGCAGTGATGGCCCTTTCGCCGGCAAGGCGGGCTCCTACAAAGCCATGCGCAAACTGTAGGCGCCGGCCTTGCCGGCGAAGAGGCCCGAAAGCCAGCCACAAAAAAGCACCCCGAAGGGTGCTTTTTTATTGCCCGGCTGAAACTCAGCGCTTCAGCGAGGCCGGCAGGTGCGGCTGGATCGCCGTCAACACCGCCTTGAAGCACTTGATGTTACCGGCAACGATGTGGCCCTTCTCGAGGAAGTCATGACCACCGGTGAAGTCGCTCACCAGGCCGCCCGCTTCCTGGATCAGCAGTGCGCCTGCCGCCATGTCCCACTCGCTCAGGCCCGACTCCCAGAACGCATCGAAGCGGCCGGCGGCCACGTAGGCCAGGTCCAGGCTCGCGGCGCCGGCGCGGCGGATGCCGGCGGTCTGGCCGACCAGGGCACGGAACATGCCCAGGTAGTTGTCCAGGCCATCCATCTGGTTGTCACGGAACGGGAAGCCGGTACCCAGCAGGGCGCCGTCCAGGCTGGTGCGACCGCTGACGCGCAGGCGGCGACCATTGAGCTGGGCGCCACGGCCACGGCTGGCGGTGAATTCTTCCTGGCGTACCGGGTCGAGGACCACGGCGTGTTCCAGGCGGCCGCGGTACTTGCACGCGATGCTCACGGCAAAGTGAGGGACGCCACGCAGGAAGTTGGTGGTACCGTCGAGCGGGTCGATGACCCACAGGTAGTCCTTGCCTTCTTCGCCGTTGCCAGCGTGCAGGCCGGTTTCTTCACCGTAGATGGAGTGGTTCGGGTACGCCTTGCGCAGGGCGTCGACGATGACTTTTTCCGCCGCGCGGTCGACTTCGGAGACGTAATCCTTGGCGTCTTTCTCATCTACCTTGATGGTATCCAGGCGCTCGATGGAGCGGAAAATCAATTCACTGGCGCTGCGGGCGGCGCGCAGCGCGATATTCAGCATGGGCTGCATGGACGTTTCACCTGGGTCGTTAAAGAAAGCCGAACATTCTAGCAGAAAACTTTGAACGAAGAAGGGCGACATTTGCTTTCATAGCGTAATGCCGGTCGCTTCTGTAAGATTTGCTCCCTTCCCTCCGTGTCTGTGAGCCGTGCCCGTGCTGCCAAGAATTCGTGTCGTCCTGGTCAATACCAGTCACCCCGGCAATATCGGCGGGGCTGCGCGCGCCATGAAGAACATGGGCCTGTCGCGCCTGGTGCTGGTCGAGCCGAACGACTTTCCTTCCCACGAGGCCAGTGCCCGTGCCTCCGGCGCCGATGACGTGCTGGCGGGTGCCGAGGTGGTGGCCACGCTCGAGGATGCGCTGGTGGGCTGCACCCTGGTGGTGGGCACCAGTGCTCGCGACCGGCGCATCCCGTGGCCCCTGCTCGATCCGCGCGAATGCGGCGCCAAGGTCGTCGAGCAGGCAGGCGAGGGCGCCGAGGTGGCGCTGGTGTTCGGCCGTGAACATGCCGGCCTGACCAACGACGAGCTGCAGCGATGTCATTATCACGTGCATATCCCGTCCAACCCGGATTTCAGTTCGCTGAATCTGGCGGCTGCGGTCCAGGTCCTGGCCTATGAAGTGCGCATGGCCTGGCTGGCAGCCGACGGGCAGGCGTCGAAAGTCGAGAAGGTCGAAGTGGCCTCGGTGCGCAGCGCAGAGCTGGCGACCATGGACGAAATGGAGCTGTTCTACCAGCACCTGGAGTCCGCGCTGGTGGACATCGGCTTTCTCGACCCGACCAAGCCCAAGCACCTGATGCCGCGTTTGCGTCGCCTGTACGGGCGCAGCGCGGTGAGTCGATCGGAAATAAGCATTTTGCGCGGCATCCTCACCGAAACCCAGAAAGCGGCCCGGGGCGATGCGCACAAGCGGAAGGATCAGTAAATGTTCGAGCGTCTGCGTGAAGATATCCAAAGCGTTTTCCACCGTGACCCGGCGGCGCGCAATGCCTTTGAAGTGCTGACCTGCTACCCGGGCATGCATGCGATCTGGCTGCACCGCGCGGCGCATGCCCTGTGGGTACGGGACTGGAAGTGGCTGGCGCGGCTGGTGTCCAACTTCGGTCGCTGGATGACCGGCATCGAGATTCACCCCGGTGCAAAGGTAGGCCGGCGCTTCTTCATCGACCACGGCATGGGCATCGTGATCGGCGAAACCGCCGAGATCGGCGATGACGTGACCCTGTACCAGGGCGTGACCCTGGGCGGCACCAGCTGGAACAAGGGCAAGCGCCACCCGACCCTGGAGGACGGCGTGGTGGTGGGGGCCGGCGCCAAGGTGCTGGGCCCGTTCACCGTGGGCGCGGGGGCCAAGATCGGCTCCAATGCGGTGGTCACCAAGGCGGTGCCGGCCGGCGCCACGGCAGTAGGTATCCCGGGGCGTATCATCGTCAAGTCCGACGCCGAGCAGGAGGCCCGGCGCAAGGCCATGGCCGAGAAGATCGGCTTCGACGCCTACGGCGTGAGCGAAGACATGCCCGACCCGGTGGCCCGCGCCATCGGCCAGTTGCTCGACCACCTGCAAGCGGTGGACGGGCGCCTGGAGGACATGTGCGGTGCGCTCAAGAACCTGGGCAGCGACTACTGCGCCAAGGAACTGCCGGCCCTGCGTGACGAAGACTTCGCGGATGTGAAGGCCGACGCCCGCAGCGACGCGTCGACGCATTGACAGAAGGGCGTGCGCTGGCGCGCCCGACTTTGCTACACTCTGCGCCGCCTCTCAGGCGCAATCCCGACTAAAGCAGTAGGTCTTATAGTTGACTTAAATGCTCGGGAATCGCATACTCGCACACATCCCGTAACTCCCGTGGTACCAAATAGCCATGCGACTGACTACAAAAGGCCGATACGCCGTGACTGCCATGCTTGACCTGGCGTTGCACGCGCAAAACGGGCCGGTGTCCCTGGCCGACATTTCCGAGCGCCAAGGCATCTCCCTTTCCTATCTGGAGCAGCTGTTTGCCAAGCTGCGTCGCAGCAGTCTGGTTTCCAGTGTGCGCGGTCCAGGCGGCGGCTACCAGCTGTCGCGCGTGATGGAAAGCATCCAGGTAGCCCAGGTGATCGATGCGGTCAACGAATCGGTCGACGCTACACGCTGCCAGGGCCTGGGTGATTGCCACGCTGGCGATACCTGCCTGACCCACCACTTGTGGTGTGATCTCAGCCAGCAGATTCACGAATTTCTGAGCGGTATCAGCCTGGCTGACCTTGTTACTCGCCGTGAGGTGCAAGAAGTCGCCCAGCGTCAGGACCTGCGCCGCATGGCGGGCCGGACACCGCATCTGGACAAGATTGAGACATCCGCCGTCGAATGACCGTTTCGACTGCGCGATGAGCCCGCCTGATAGGAGATATTCAATGAAGTTGCCGATCTACCTCGATTACTCCGCGACCACCCCGGTCGACCCACGTGTCGCCCAGAAGATGAGCGATTGCCTGCTGGTCGACGGGAACTTCGGTAACCCGGCCTCGCGTTCCCACGTCTTTGGCTGGAAAGCCGAAGAAGCGGTCGAGAACGCTCGCCGCCAGGTCGCCGACCTGGTCAACGCCGACCCGCGGGAAATTGTCTGGACCAGTGGCGCCACCGAGTCCGACAACCTGGCAATCAAGGGCGTCGCGCACTTCTACGGCACCAAGGGCAAGCACCTGATCACCTCCAAGATCGAGCACAAGGCCGTTCTGGACAGCACCCGTCAGCTGGAGCGTGAAGGCTTCGAAGTCACCTACATCGAGCCGGGCGCCGATGGCCTGATCACCCCGGCCATGGTCGAGGCAGCCCTGCGTGAAGACACCATCCTGGTGTCGATCATGCACGTGAACAACGAAATCGGCACCATCAACGACATCGCCGCCATCGGCGAACTGACCCGCTCGCGTGGCGTCATGTTCCACGTCGATGCCGCGCAGTCCACCGGCAAGGTCGAGATCGACCTGCAGAAGCTGAAGGTCGACCTGATGTCGTTCTCGGCGCACAAGACCTACGGCCCCAAAGGCATCGGCGCGCTGTACGTCAGCCGCAAGCCGCGCGTGCGTCTTGAAGCCACCATGCACGGCGGCGGTCACGAGCGCGGCATGCGTTCGGGCACCCTGGCTACCCACCAGATCGTCGGCATGGGCGAAGCCTTCGCCATCGCCAAGGAGCTGATGGCCAGCGAGAACCTGCGCATCAAGGCCCTGAGCGACCGCTTCTACAAGCAGGTCGAGAACCTTGAAGAGCTGTACATCAACGGCAGCATGACCGCGCGTATTCCGCACAACCTGAACCTGAGCTTCAACTACGTCGAAGGCGAGTCGCTGATCATGGCCCTCAAGGACCTGGCAGTGTCTTCGGGTTCGGCGTGCACCTCGGCATCGCTCGAGCCGTCCTACGTGCTGCGCGCCCTGGGCCGCAACGACGAACTGGCGCACAGCTCGATCCGCTTCACCTTCGGTCGCTTCACCACCGAAGAAGAAATCGACTACGCCGCGCAGAAGGTCTGCGAGGCCGTGACCAAGCTGCGCGAATTGTCGCCGCTGTGGGATATGTACAAAGACGGCGTCGACATCTCCAAGATCGAGTGGGCTGCGCACTAAGTAGTCGCCAGCAAGAGCGGCTCTCTGATGAGGAAGGAATAGCACCATGGCTTACAGTGAAAAGGTCATCGACCACTACGAAAACCCACGCAACGTCGGCAAGATGAATGCCGAGGACCCGGATGTCGGTACCGGCATGGTCGGCGCGCCTGCGTGCGGCGACGTGATGCGCCTGCAGATCAAGGTCAACGAGCAGGGCGTCATCGAAGATGCCAAGTTCAAGACTTACGGCTGTGGTTCGGCCATCGCTTCCAGCTCCCTCGCTACCGAGTGGATGAAGGGCAAGACCCTGGACGAAGCCGAAACCATCAAGAACACCCAGCTGGCCGAAGAACTGGCGTTGCCGCCGGTGAAGATCCACTGCTCGGTACTCGCCGAGGACGCCATCAAGGCGGCCGTGCGCGATTACAAGCAGAAGAAAGGTTTGCTCTAAGTTCGCCTGTTGCAGGTAAGGAGTCTCGATGGCTATCAGCATGACAGAAGCCGCCGCCAACCACGTGCGGCGCTCCCTCGAAGGACGCGGCAAGGGTGACGGCATTCGCCTGGGCGTTCGCACCACCGGCTGCTCGGGCCTGGCCTACGTGCTGGAGTTCGTCGACGCGCCGGACAGCGAGGACCAGGTGTTCGAAAGTCACGGCGTCAAGGTGATCATCGACCCGAAAAGCCTGGTGTACCTGGACGGAACCGAACTGGATTTCGTCAAGGAAGGGTTGAACGAAGGCTTCAAGTTCAACAATCCCAACGTGCGCGGTGAGTGTGGCTGCGGCGAAAGCTTCAACGTCTGAGGCTGCGCGTGGGTACTCCTTGTCATTTCGCCCTGTTTGACCTGCAGCCGGGCTTTCGCCTGGACCTCGACAAGCTGGCCGCGCGCTATCGCGAGCTGGCCCGCGAGGTTCACCCGGACCGCTTCGCCGATGCCCCCGAGCGTGAACAGCGCCTGGCGCTGGAGCGCTCGGCCGGCCTCAACGACGCCTACCAGACCCTCAGGAGTGCGCCCAAGCGGGCGCGCTACCTGTTGGCGATGGGGGGCCACGAAGTGCCGCAGGAAGTCACTGTCCACGACCCCGAGTTCCTCTTCCAGCAGATGCAATGGCGAGAAGAGCTCGAAGACCTGCAGGACAGTGCCGACCTCGATGGCGTGGCCGCGTTCAAGCGCCGCCTGAAGGTCGCCCAGGAAGCACTCAACGAGGACTTCGCCGCCTGCTGGGAGGATGCTGCGCAGCGTGAACAGGCCGAGCGCCTGATGCGCCGCATGCAGTTCCTCGACAAGCTCGCCTATGAAGTGCGCCAGCTGGAAGAGCGCCTCGACGATTAACCCGGTGGCGCCGCTGGCGACACCCCTGGTATCAGATAAGCATGGCCCTACTGCAGATCGCCGAACCCGGTCAGACGCCACAGCCCCATCAGCGCCGCCTGGCCGTGGGCATTGACCTTGGCACCACCAATTCGCTGGTCGCTGCATTGCGCAGCGGCATTTCCGAACCGCTGCCAGACGCCGAGGGCCGGGTCATCCTGCCGTCGGCGGTGCGCTATCACGCCAACCATGTCGACGTGGGCTACAGTGCCCGTGACGCGGCCTCCAGCGACCCGCTGAACACCGTGCTGTCGGTCAAGCGCCTGATGGGGCGCGGCCTGGCCGACGTCAAGCAACTGGGCGAGCAACTGCCCTACCGCTTTGTCGGCGGCGAGTCGCACATGCCGTTCATCGACACGGTGCAGGGCCCGAAAAGCCCGGTGGAAGTCTCGGCCGACATTCTCAAGGTGCTGCGCCAGCGCGCCGAAGCCACCCTGGGTGGCGAGCTGGTCGGCGCGGTGATCACCGTGCCGGCGTACTTCGACGACGCTCAGCGCCAGGCCACCAAGGACGCTGCGCGCCTGGCCGGGCTGAACGTGCTGCGCCTGCTCAACGAACCGACCGCTGCGGCTGTGGCCTATGGCCTGGACCAGAACGCCGAAGGCGTGGTGGCCATCTATGACCTGGGCGGCGGCACCTTCGACATTTCCATCCTGCGCCTGACCGGCGGTGTGTTCGAGGTGATGGCCACCGGCGGCGACAGCGCCCTGGGCGGCGATGACTTCGACCATGCGGTGGCCGGCTGGATCATCGAGCAGGCGGGCCTGTCTGCCGACCTCGACCCCGGCACCCAGCGCCAACTGCTGCAAGCTGCCTGTGCGGCCAAGGAAGCGTTGACCAACAGCGATGTCGTGTCCGTGAGCCATGGCGCCTGGCAGGGCGAGCTGACCCGTGCCGGCTTCGACGCGCTGATCGAACCGATGGTGGCGCGCAGCCTCAAGGCCTGTCGCCGCGCCGTGCGCGACTGTGGCATCGAGCTGGATGAAGTCGAAGCCGTGGTCATGGTCGGTGGTTCCACTCGCGTGCCGCGTGTGCGCGAGGCGGTGGGCGCGCTGTTCGGGCGTACCCCGCTGACCGAGATCGACCCCGATCAGGTGGTGGCCATCGGCGCCGCGATCCAGGCCGATACCCTGGCCGGCAACAAGCGCGACGGCGGCGAACTGCTGCTGCTCGACGTGATTCCGCTGTCCCTGGGGCTGGAAACCATGGGCGGGTTGATGGAGAAGGTGATCCCGCGCAACACCACCATCCCGGTTGCCCGTGCCCAGGAATTCACCACGTACAAGGACGGCCAGTCGGCCATGATGATCCACGTGCTGCAGGGTGAGCGTGAGCTGATCAGCGACTGCCGCTCCCTGGCGCGCTTCGAACTGCGCGGCATCCCGGCCATGGTGGCCGGTGCGGCGAAGATTCGCGTCACCTTCCAGGTCGACGCCGACGGCCTGCTCAGCGTTTCGGCGCGCGAGCTGGGCTCGGGTGTGGAATCGAGCATTCAGGTCAAGCCGTCCTACGGCCTGACCGACGGCGAGATCACTCGCATGCTCAAGGACTCCTTCGAACATGCCGGCTACGACAAGGTGGCGCGCCAGCTGCGCGAGCACCAGGTCGACGCCGAGCGTCTGCTCGAAGCGGTGCAGGGCGCGCTGGACGCCGATGGCGAGCGCCTGCTGGACGCCGAAGAGCGCCTGGCGATCGAACAACAGATGCAAGACTTGCGTGATTTGATGAACGGTACCGATGGCGCCGCCATCGAGCAGCAGACCAAGCGTCTGTCGCAAGTGACCGATGCCTTTGCCGCCCGTCGCCTTGATTCGACGGTAAAAGCCGCTTTGGCCGGGCGCAACCTGAATGAGATCGAGGAGTAACTGATGCCGCAGGTGATTTTTCTGCCCCACGAGAAGTTCTGTCCGGACGGAATGGTGGTGGAGGCCGAAACCGGCAAGTCCATCCTTGAAGTGGCCCATGACAACCACATCGAGATCGAAAGCGCCTGCGGCGGCGTCTGCGCCTGCACCACGTGCCACTGCGTGATCCGCGAGGGTTTCAACTCGCTGAACGAGGCCGACGAGCTGGAAGAGGACTACCTCGACCGCGCCTGGGGCCTGGAGCCCACGTCGCGCCTGACCTGCCAGGCCAAGGTCGGCACCGAGGACGTGACCGTCGAGATCCCGAAATACTCGCTCAACCACGCCGCCGAAGCGCCGCACTGACCGTTGGAGTCATCATGAGCCTGAAATGGGTTGATGTACTTGAAATTGCAATTCAGCTTGCCGAAAGCAAGCCGGAAGTCGATCCTCGCTACGTGAATTTCGTCGAACTGAGCCGCTGGGTGCAGGCCCTGCCCGACTTCAGCGACGATCCGAACCGTGGCGGAGAGAAGGTGCTTGAAGCCATTCAGGCCGCCTGGATCGAAGAAGCCGACTGAGCGCACTCGGCAGGTTAGGCAATCCCCCGGAACCCGCGTATAATTCGCGGGTTTAATTTTTCGCTTCACTTACTGTTTCTGGAGTTACACCATGGCTGTTCAACGTACTTTCTCCATCATCAAGCCTGACGCCGTTGCCAAGAACGTGATCGGCGAGATCACCACCCGTTTCGAAAAAGCCGGCCTGCGCGTCGTTGCCTCGAAACTCAAGCAACTGTCCAAAGCCGAAGCCGAAGGCTTCTACGCCGAGCACAAAGAGCGCGGCTTCTTCGGTGACCTGGTTGCCTTCATGATCTCCGGCCCGGTCGTTGTACAGGTTCTGGAAGGCGAAAACGCCATCGCTCTGAACCGTGAGCTGATGGGCGCCACCAACCCTAAAGAAGCTGCTGCCGGTACCATCCGTGCCGACTTCGCCGAGTCGATCGACGCCAACGCCGTTCACGGTTCGGACTCCGAAGCCGCTGCTGCTCGCGAAATCTCGTACTTCTTCGCAGCTACCGAGGTAACCGCTCGCTAAGCGACAGCTTACGAGTGAGGGTGAATCCATGACGACATCGACTGGTAAAACTAACCTGTTGGGCCTGACCCAGCCGGAAATGGAAAAATTCTTCGAGTCCATCGGGGAGAAGCGTTTCCGTGCCGGCCAGGTAATGAAATGGATTCACCACTTTGGCGTCGATGATTTCGACGCCATGACGAATGTCGGCAAGGCCCTGCGCGAGAAGCTCAAGGCCGTTGCCGAGATTCGCGGCCCCGAAGTGGTCAGCGAGGACATCTCCAGCGACGGCACCCGCAAGTGGGTGGTGCGCGTGGCGTCCGGCAGCTGCGTCGAGACCGTGTACATCCCCCAGGGCAAGCGTGGCACCCTGTGTGTCTCGTCCCAGGCCGGTTGCGCCCTGGACTGCAGTTTCTGCTCCACCGGCAAGCAAGGATTCAACAGCAACCTCACCGCCGCCGAAGTGATCGGCCAGGTGTGGATTGCCAACAAGTCGTTCGGCAGCATTCCCGCCACCATCGACCGCGCCATCACCAACGTGGTGATGATGGGCATGGGTGAGCCGCTGCTCAACTTCGACAACGTGGTCGCCGCCATGCACCTGATGATGGACGACCTGGGCTACGGCATTTCCAAGCGCCGTGTGACCCTGTCCACCTCCGGCGTGGTGCCGATGATCGACCAGCTGGCCAAGCACATCGACGTGTCCCTGGCGCTGTCGCTGCACGCACCCAACGACGCCCTGCGCAACGAGCTGGTACCGATCAACAAGAAGTACCCGCTCAAGATGCTGCTCGAGTCGTGCATGCGCTACATGGCCGAACTCGGCGAGAAGCGTGTGCTGACCATCGAGTACACCCTGCTCAAGGACGTCAACGACAAGCTCGAGCACGCGGTCGAGATGGTCGAGCTGCTCAAGAACATCCCGTGCAAGATCAACCTGATTCCGTTCAACCCGTTCCCGCACTCCGGCTACGAGCGTCCGAGCAACAACGCGATCCGCCGCTTCCAGGACCACCTGCACCAGGCCGGCTACAACGTTACCGTGCGCACCACCCGTGGCGAGGATATCGACGCGGCCTGTGGTCAGTTGGTGGGGCAGGTGATGGACCGCACGCGCCGCAGTGAGCGCTATATCGCGGTACGGCAGCTCAATGCCGACGCCGATATGCCGCAAACCGGCGCGGCGGGCAACTGAGGCCGACATGGGCCTGCGCGCCGCGCTGCCAACCCTGTTGCTGACGCTGCTTGCCGGCTGCGTCGGCAGCGGCAGTTCCGACCCGCTGCAAAGCGGCAAGGGGCGCGAAGAGGCACGCCAGGCCTATGTGCAACTGGGCCTGGGTTATTTGCAACAAGGTTTGACCGAACGCGCCAAGGTGCCGCTGAAAAAGGCCCTTGAACTGGACGCTCGCGACCCGGCAGCCAATGCCGCGCTGGCCCTGGTGTTCCAGCGCGAGGACGAGCCGGCGCTGGCCGAGGGGTATTACCGCAAGGCCCTGGCTGCCAACCCCGACGACCCCCGTATTCGCAACAATTTCGGCAGTTTCCTGTATGCGCAGGGGCGCTATGCCCAGGCGCAGCAGATGTTTCGCCAAGCGGCGGCCGATACCCTGTATCCTGAACGCTCCCGGGTTTTCGAGAACCTTGGCCTGACCGCCATCAAGCTGGGTCAGCGCGAGCAGGCGCGTGAACACCTGCAAAAGGCTTTACGGCTCAACCAGCAGCAACCGCGCGCGTTGCTCGAAATGGCTGAGTTGTCTTACGAAGACAGGCATTATGTGCCGGCGCGCGACTACTACGATCGTTTCAGCCAGCTGAGCGATCACGGCCCCCGCAGCCTGCTGCTGGGTTCGCGCCTGGCAACTGTATTCGAAGAACCTGACAAGGCCGCCGAACTGGGCGTGCAATTACAACGACTTTATCCCGGTACGCCGGAATATCAGCAATACCTGTCGGAGCAATGATGAAAGCGGCGCATCCCGAAGTAGCAGCAGCGACTCGCCAGAATCCCGGTGAGACCTTGCGTCAGGCCCGTGAAAGCAAGGGCTTGTCGCAGGCCGAAGTGGCCCGCAAGCTCAACCTGACCGTGAGTTCCCTGAACAACCTTGAAACCGGCGCGTTCGACAAGCTGCCAGGGCATACCTTCGCCCGCGGCTATATCCGTGCCTACGCCAAGCTGTTCGAGATGGACCAGGCCGAACTGGTGCTGGCCTTCGACCAGGCCACCGGCAGCAATTCCCAGGGCAGCGACGTGCACGCGCTGGGGCGTATCGAAGAGCCGGTACGCCTGTCGCACAACATCCTGCGCATCGTCAGCCTGTTGCTGCTGATCCTGGTGATCGGCGGTGGCTTCTTCTGGTGGCAGGACCAGACCAGCCTGCGCGGCAAGGACCTGGCCAGCCTGGCCATGGAACACGTCGAGGTCGAGAGCGCCGACGGTACCACCCAGATCCACCCGCTGGACGAGCCTGAAGACCAGGCCGTGGCCCAAAGCCAGGAAGCGCCGGCTGCCAGCGCACCGGCCGAGCAGGCCCAGCCTGCCACCGACGAGGCTGCCGCACAGGCCCCGGCCGCCAGCAACCCGGCGCCAGCTGCGCCTGCCGCACCCGTAGCCCCGGCTCCCG